>JBDNHZ010000091.1:0-15367 GCA_041688515.1 Verrucomicrobiota bacterium | reverse complement strand
GTTGGATTGGTCCTTGTTCTCCCCAACTCCACCCCGACGCCGGGCTTTGTGAGCCTCATCCAACACGATGGTGCCGAATCGGTGCTCCAAGAGAAACCGTCTCTCGTCGGAGGTATGGAAAATCAGGCCGGTCGAGACGATGGCGATGCGGAAGGGGCAATGGGTGATGTCCTCGGCACCGCGCGTCTTGATGGTGTGGCCGTGCGGGTCGATCCAGACTTTCTGCGTGGACGACCAGACGGCGCTGGGGATGCCGAGCCGGTCATTCAATTCAACCTGCCATTGGAAGGTGAGCGTGGAGGGGCACAGAATCAGAACCGGGCCGTCATCAAGCAGCGCGGAGATCATGGCGCTCGCAGCGAGCGAGAGGGTCTTGCCGACGCCAACCTCGTCAGCCAACAGCAGGCGCGCCTTGCCGTAGGTCTCGCGGTGCTTGAGGAACATGGTGACGAACGAACGCTGCCACGGTTGAAGCTGTTCGCCGCCACGGTAGATGGGCGTTTCCGCCAGCGCCGCACCGGGGAGTTCGCCGGGCTTGACCTCGTTGAAGCGAATCTCGACACGGTCGGCGACGCGTTTGATCTCCTCCACGATGGCGTCGGGCAGCGGGTAGGAATCCTTCCAGAGCGCGTCGAATTCCTCTTCCACCCAGGCGACGCCTTCGGGCGACGGGTCTTCCCAGAGAATCTCGTAGTTGTGGGCGAATGCGCTCTTGGTCTCGTTGATGGAACCGAGGAAGCAAGTCTTGGAACCGTCCGCCGCCTCGATCACCCCGGCCTTGCCGTGGAGGAAGACGAGGTCTTTTGGAACGACGCGGATTTCGACGCGACCGCTGGTGAGCAACTCGTGGAGCTTGCGGTAGCGATCCCGGTGCAGGAGGGCCTCGACCTCGGCGGGCGCTTCGTTCCAGCACGCTTTCAGCGCGGTTTCGCGAACGTGTTTGGACACCACCACGTCGGCGGCGTCGAGTTCGCTGTTGCAGACGATCTGGACTTTCTCGATGCCGCCAATCTCCTCGCCGACGAGTTCAAAGATGGAACTGCGGAAGTAGCCAGCGATGCGGCGGTAGGACTTGGCGCCTGCGAGCTTCTTGGAGAGGAACGCATGATCCAGCCGGTGGCGGCGGGAGGAGAAGCGCTTGATGACGCTGGGGATCAAGGGTTTAGGCGATGATTGCCGCTGGATTTCGGATTGCATCAGTCTCGCGGGGCATTGCATCAGTCTCAGGGGACGATGATGCAATGGGAGGGTGGTGCAATGGCACGGTTTTGGCCCGGACGAATGGGTTTATGCGCTCCCAATGCGCGGTGCGCATAGGAAATCGCATAGAAACGTGTTTATGCGCGCACATTTGCGCGGTTTGCGCATCATCAACGGCGATAGACATATCGGCTGCCCTTTTTTGCGCCAAGAAGCTGAATTTTCGGCACTTCGGCCCGTAATTCCCGCATGAGCCGGCCAGCTTGATTCCGGTCCAAATGCGCAATCCGCCTGATCTCGGCATTGGACAATCCCTCTTCTTCGCGCTGGCGCAGAACGCTTAGGATGCGGGTCTTTGCGGCCTCCCAATCAATTCGCCGGTCGCGTTCCGGCGTGCCCGCTTCGCGCAGCCGCCGAAACACCTCCGGCGCGAGCATCCAGTAGGTCCCTCGTCCGGTGCCGCCGCGCTCCAGGTAGTGCCACTCCGTTTCCAAGTAGCTGAGGACTTCGCGGATCTCGGCTTCCGAGCGCTGACAAAGCCGGGCGGCGGTGCCGGTGTCCATCTCCGGGTGATGGACCAGATATTGGAGCACGAGCAAATGGTCCACACCGGGCAGGCGTCCCGCCTTGGACTCCTCGGCCACGAACAGGCGAAACCCGGCGGAATGTTCGCGGGCGAGCAAGGTGATGCGGACGCACTCGCCCAATTCCTCGATGACCGGCGGCTCCTTGCCTTCAATGAGCAGCACCCGGTAGATGCGCCCGATGCCGAGGTTGGCGCGATTGATCAGGCGCAGTTTCACCAGTGCCTCGGCCAGCAGCGGATTTCGCGGCATGGGCGGGTGGTGCAGAATGTTTTCCGGGTTGATGCCGCCGATGAATCCGCCGGGATTGCTGATTTCGAGTTTCGCGGAGGACTGCTTCACCACGATCGGACCGCCCAGCCGGTAATCCGCGTGGACGAAAGCATTGAGCAACGCCTCGCGCACCGCTATCTCGGGATAGATGCGGTATTCAAAGTGAGCAAGGCCAACGGCCACGGTGGAAATGGGATTGTTGGCGTTGATCCGCTCCACCAACCGCTTCAAGGCGACCGGCAAAGAGTCGCGGTCATCCATCCGATCCCGGTAGCTCGTGTCGGACTCCATGAAGAAGAACGACCAACCGTAGCGGGGTAGATGCTTCGCGAGCGCCTCGGGGCTGCCCGCCAGCAAGAGCGCCGCCACGGTGGGTTTGCCGTCTCGCAGCAACCCGAGAGACTCCAACAAATCGCGGTCGCTCATGCGAACGAGGTCGTCCGGTGCCTTTTCCAGCCGGGCACTCTCGCGCAGGGTTTCCAGCGCGGCGGAGGAAAAGTCCGTCATGCGGGCTTCCGCAATGACTTGCGCAGAAAGGTCGTTCTCCCCGGTCTCGACGGTGATGCGCCGCCGGAGGGTGCCGGTCAGCGGTTTGCATTCTTTCCCGATGCGCATCTTGGCTCCGCCCGCTGTGTCGGTGTAAGGGGGAATCCCCGGATGGACCTGCATGACGAGGAGCCGTCCGGTGCCTTCAGGGACGCGCAGATCCTCGAACACCGGCGTCAACTTGGGGTCGGTCGCGTCATAGACCGCCTTCTTCAAGCGGTTGATATCCACCTCGGGTGGGACACCGAGAATGGCAACCGCCCGGCCGACCGCTTGGTCGTCCACTCCGAAAACGACCGTGCCGCCGCCGCCGTTCGCCATGCACACCGCCATCTCCACGACCATCGCCACCGAGTCATTCAGGCTGCGGGAAATCCATCGCTTGAAATCCAAGTCCTGGTCTTCAAGCAAATCGGCGTTCTGACGATCCAGTTCGTCCAGCAACCGCAAGATGTCGGCTGTGCTTCGCATCAGGAACAAACGCTATCCAAGCCGCTGGTTTTTCACCATCTCGCGCAGCACGCGGGCGGCGCTGGCTTCGTCGGGGCGGAGGGTTTCGAGTTTTTTGGCCAGGTAATCGGCGAGTTCGACGACGCGCTCGCGCTGGGTTTGGTTCGAGTAGTAGTCCGGGACGTTGAGGATGAGGTGCGCAAGGACATCGTTACTGTCCACGTTCTTGGCCAGTTCCATCATGGAGTAGAGGACCGCACGGAGGACGGACTGGTGCAGTTCCGAGCCTTCGCTCATCTCGTCTTTGCCGAACTCGACGGCGCTGCGGAGCCGGGCCTCGTTGGCGCGCTGGCTTCCCATGAGGGCGCGAAAATCCCGGACTTTGAACGCCTTGGCGAAGTTCTGGTAGTTATCCAGCGTCTTGAGGCCCTTGGCTTCGAGGTCGAGCAGCTTGAGATAGAACCGCTCGGCACCGGTGAACTCCTTCCAGTGCCGCTCCGGGATGCCGTGCGGGACAAGGCACTGGTTGGCGGTGTCCACGGCGAAGGCGATGAGGCCATCCACGAACGTGGTCTCGCCTTTCACGCGGGGGCGGATGGCCTCAGCGGTCATGTCGCGGCCGTCGATGATGAGGTAGCGGGTGAGGACGCGCAGGGCGGCGGCGTAGCCAGCCATCTGGATGTCGGCGTCCTCGAAGACATTTTCATCGCGGTAAAGCCCCTTGGCTTCCTGGTTGAGTCCGGTGAGGTCGCGGATTTGCTTTTCGACTTCTTCCTGGATTTCCCACGCGAGATCATCGCGGGTGGTCTTGTGCATGCCTGAACGCTTCCGGAGAACAAGAAGGACCGTGCCTTTCACATAGCTGCCCTCGCGCATCGCACTGTCTGTTTCAGTGACCACATACCAAGCGGCGGTGACTTGCAGCCCGGAAGCCCAGACAATGTTCGCCATATCCGCCCACAGGCTGCCGGACTGGTGGGTGAACATGATGACCTGAATGCCATTGTCCGGCATGCACTCGGTCATCCGCTGGTAGGCGGCGACCATGCCGCGGCGGAAATCTTCTCCGTCGCCCTTGATGGCGAGAGATCGACGGCTGTCCCAGACCCAATCCGCGAATTCGGCGGGAGGATTTTTGCGCAGCCAGGCAATGAAGAATTCAAGAATCTCGTCGTAGTTCACCGCGTCGCCGTAGGGCGGGTCGGTGACGAATACGTCGCACTTTTCCTCTAAGGACTCGGCGGAGCTGCAGCGAACCGACGTGGCAATTTGGAGGAGCGAAAAGCTTTTGCAGTCCATCTCCACTTGCTTCGAAAGATAGTGGCTCGAGCGCGTGCCGTAATTGAGGAAGGTATTAAGCGCCTGATTGTAGAACGTGTGGTTCACCGCATCCACGCCGGGAGAACTGTGCCACTGGCTCAGTTTCGAGTTCCAGTTTGCCGCTTGGTTAACCCCCAATTTGAGCGCAGCCGTCGTCGAGTAGCGATTGAACAACCCGTTCACCAGCAACTGCCGCGAATTGAACAATTGATGCCAGTGCGTCCAACCGCGTTCGCGGGATAGGCGTGTCGTCTCAGCACCGGGCTCGATCCGCATGTCTGGCAGCCAGCCCTTCGCCTGCCAGTCGGCCAGATGCTGGCTCACGAAGTCTTCGACCGTCTGCTCACGTTTCAGATCGGCATCGGTGACGGCCCGGAACTCGTAATCAAAAGTCTTCTTCCCAGGCTTGGCTCGCATCCAATGGATGGCATATAGGCGCTCCTGAAATATGTCCTCAGGGCGCGGCTTGAAATCGGATTTCTCCCACTGGCGCAGCTTGTTGCCGTTGCCGCTCTCCTTGTCGCGGAAATCTCCGCGCAGCGTGGAAATCTTGGTCCGATACTCGACGCCGTCCACGGCGTGAAAGAGATACGGGTCTTGCCCGCGACCATCGGTGCGGACCGTTCCTTTAGCCGCTTTTTCAAGGTCGTTTTGGGAGACACCGGTGCGAACGCTGATGTCGTAGCGTTTGCTCTTTGCATCGGGCAGAAGCTCGGCAATGGCGTTGTCCACTTTGCCAATCACCAGCGACGGAATCAGCGGTACCATCCAGCCCGTCTGCGGGCAGCGGACTTCAACGCAGTAGAGAAATGCCTTGGTGCGCCAACCATGGCCGTCGGTCTCGACGCCCAGTTTGTCTATCTCGGCCTGAACCTGCTCGATCAACTGGCGCTGCTGGCACTCCAATTCGACCCGACTATCGGGCGAACCGCCGACGATGTGGAAGGCTCCCCACGTCAACATGCACGCTATGGGATTCAGGTCAGAAGCATACACGTCGCAACCCAGCCGAGCGGCTTCGAACGGGATTTGGCCAGAACCGCAGAAGGTGTCGCCAATGCGTGGACGATGGCCGAAGCGCATGAGTCCAAGTTGCTCGACCAATTCGGGGAACGAGTGGGCGTCGGTGCTGAGGTGGGTGTTGACCGCCTCCCAGATGTGGACGTGGACCGTGTCCATGACCTCCTCCGGGCGCTTGGCCGCTTCGACGCGCTGTCGGTAGGGAGTGGGTGGCAGCATCTGCACCTCAAGCTGCCGACGCTCCAACTCGGATACATCGTCGCGCCATCGGACTTTCACGCCCTGCAGTTCCGGCTTCGACCAATCCACAGGCGCCGACGGAGGCAGGAGCAATGGCGGGTCGGAAACGAAGTAATCGGCGATGCGAGCGATGCTGAGCTTGGCGAGAATCTCTCTGGGCTTGGCGCGGCGTGGCCAGCGGGCAACGAACGATTCGTCGTCCATGGCCATGAGCCTCTCGAAGATTTCGAGGTCGCGCTTGGGATTGTCTGTGGCCGGCAGCAGGCAGCCGAGGATGCAGGCTTTGTTCAGGATGAGCGGCTTGCGACCCTTCCAGTAAGAGCCGAGCGCGGTGAGCGTCTTGCCCTGATTCGACATCTGCTCCTTGTAGGCCTCGGCGGAAAGTTTCTGAACGGGCAGCACCCGCTCGATGAGCGCGGGGGCGTTCTTGAGGGCAAAGGGTTTGACGGAGTGACTCATGATTTTCCGGATTTCCGTGGCTTGGCGGCGGGCTTCTTTGGCGTCGGAGTGGACTTGAACGGACTTCCGTGCGCGAGGGCTTCGATGCGGGCGCGATCGGCTTCGAGGAAACGCTGAAGTTGCTCGGCGGAGGGGAGCGCGGTGAGGTAACGGGTGACGAACAGCTTGTTGGCCATTCCGGCGGTGGCGAACTCGACCTTGGTATGGTCCTTGTCGCTGCAGAGGATGATGCCGACGGGGGGTTGGTCGCCGTCGGCCAAGACGCGCTTTTTGAAATAATTGACGTAATAGTTCATCTGGCCGGCATCGCCATGCTGGAATTCGCGCACTTTGAGGTCCAGCAACACATGGCAACGCAACAGCCGATGGTAAAAGACGAGATCCACATAATCGTGATCGTTGCCGACGGTCACGCGAAACTGCCGTGCCTCGAAGCAGAAGCCCGTGCCCAACTCGAGGAGAAAGGCTTGGAGATGGTTCAACAGAGCCGCTTCCAACTCGCTCTCATGGTATTCCGGGCGATCGGCCAGACCGGTCAATTCGAGGATGTAGGGGTCGCGGATCAGGTCTTCGATGGTTTGTTGAGGTTCCTGGCTGTGGGCGCGGGCGACGACGGCTCGTTTGTTGGTCGAAAGTCCGGTGCGTTCATAGAGCAGCGATCCAATCTGGCGTTGAAGCTGCCGCACCGACCAGTTGCCCTTAAGACACTCGTTCTCGTAGAAGGCTCGCTTCCACGGATCTTCGATCGCGACCAGTTCGATCAGTTTGCTCCACGAAAGACGAACGACCAGTTCCACTGAAAGAGGAGTTGCCTCCGGCCCGGACGATTTCCCCGCCAGCGAGGGGCTCGCTTTTTCGCTGAATTCGGCAGACGGCGTCTGCCGAATTGGAGGAAGAGCCAGCGCCAGGTTGAATTCGGTGGACAGCGTCTGCCGAATTTGCGGATAGCCCAGATAGAGAAGGCGACAATTACGGAGGTTGCGAATCTCGAGACCTTTCAAGCCTCGGCCAGCCAAGTCCACCGCCAGACTCTCCAGCAGGCGCGCGCCATATTTCGCCCGGTCTTTGCCGTGCTGTTGAAACTCCACGAGGTAGGATCCGATGAGCCAGTTGCGAACCACGAGGGCTTGATTGACCACGGCGGCGGCACGCCCAAGCAGTTGCGGGCTCGCGCTGTCGATGGTCTTGACGAGGTCAGCGTAGTTCACGGGAAAAACACCTGCGGATAGCCATAACGCGCCAGTGGTGCAACCGCCTGCTCCACAATCAAGATTTCCGGCCAGGTTGCGGCGAACGCATGCATGAATTGGGTTTTCATGATCTAGCGGAGCTTTGAGAGCTGCCAAACAACGGCAGGCTGAACAGGTCGCTCTCGACCGGGCGGCGGCGCTTGCGACCCTCGGGTTGTTTCTCGCCGTCGGACAACGCGAGGAACAAGGCGCGGCGCCAACCGCGCTGGGTGTCATCCGGTAAACCAGCCTCAGCGACGGTCATGGAGAAGAGCCACCAGCGTTCCTCGGGCCGGAGCGCGGCCCACTTGCTGCAAATCACCGGAAGCTGGTCGTCATTGGCCGTCTCGGCGGCCCAAGCGAGGACGCAGAGTTCTTTGCCGAGCAGGCGATCCACAAGGTTGGTGCCGGTGTGCCAGCGCCCGGTGCTGACCTTGGCGACCTTGAGCCGGTCATTGAACTCACGCCGGGCGATGTCCGCGATGCCGGACCAGACCGCACGGGAAAGGATGGCGCGTTCTTCATCACGGGGAATGCCGCCTTCTAGGCCCCGATAGCCAAAGTCCTCCACGATGCGGACTCCCTCGGTGCGCACCGCCGGGAGCTCAATGCGAAACAAGTGCGCGCCGAACTTATCCGGTGCGCCGAAGTCCACCAATTGGAGCTTCTCGGTCATTGCTCCACGTCGCCGGGGTTGAGTTCCATCCCGAGCTTCTCGACGAAGTCCTTGAGGTCGTGGCCGGAATTGAAGTGCGCCTTGCGGAAGGTCATGGTGACCGGCGTGTCGGGGGCGAACTTCTCCAGCGTGGTCTTGAGGATGGCTTCGATGAAGGCGGCGTTCACCGGGATTTCGCCGACGAAGAAGGTGGCGACCTGAGTGCCGCTACCGACGTTCACCGTGACGTTCTCGAACGTGACGGATTTTTCGGTGGCCTGCTTGAGGCCCTCGAATGTCTTGGCGCGTGAGTCAAGCTTGCGACCGGTGCGTGAAACGAGGCGGCCAGGTTTCACGTCATCCACTTGCACGCCCTTTTTGCCCTTGGCGGGGTAGCGGAACTCGGCTTTGGCCTCCAAGCCACTGGCTTCGGCGAAGACGCGCACGATCGTTTCCCCGTCACCGATTTCGACTGGCTTGTCGTACATGGCACCTTCGCGGGGTTCCTCACCGCCGAGCGTGTAGCGAATCTTCCCGGCGGGGACGACGAGGAGTTCGACGCTTCGCTGGCCGCCGTTTTCCTTGAGGTCGTTGCGGAGGACGAGCTTGTTCGACCAGGTCCCCGGCTCGCCCATGGCATATTGGCCGGATGGGTCGATGACAAGGAAGCTGACGCGCAGCGCCTTGGTGGTGAGGAACTGATCCTTGAGCTGGGGGCTTTTCTCACTGACGGGACCGTCTTCGGCGTAGTGGATGCGCGGAGCCGGACCCGCGTTCAGGGGGTTGACGCGCAGCCGGACCTTGCCCTGGTCGTCGGGTTCGGATTCGGCGATGACCTGAACGGAGGTGGTCTTCTTCTTCGGCTTCTTGGTGACGTAGCCGTTTCCCAGGTCTTCCCAAAGGCCGCGATTGCAGGCGATGGATTTGAGGGTGTCTAGCCCCTTGGGTGGCAGCCACGACATGCCGGCCTGCTCGGTGTAGCGGTCAGCCACATCGGACCATCGGGCTTCGTCTTGGTTCTCCGGCCAGAGGAGATCCTGGGATTTGTCGCGGATGGGATCGAAGTCCTTCTCCACGTCGAGATAGAGCTTCAACGGATTCGAAGTGAGCGTCTTCTCGACCTGCGCCTCGCCGTCGAAGTGCTTGGTGGCGTCGCGCGTCATGTCGAGCGCCTTGGACGCGAGTTGCGCGGGTTTGCCTGCGCGTTGGATGGGGAAGAGGACTTTGTCGAACAGGTTCAGGACGGTGGAATTGAAATCCTGTTCGTAGGTCTGCTGTTTCTATTCCAGTTCGTCGCGTTGTGGGTGGCCCTTGGGGATACGGCCATCCGCCTTCTGCGCGGCGTAAACCTGACGGGCGGCCTTTTCCACGCTGCCCATGACCGTCTTGTCGCCGGTGAGAACGCACAGGTTGTTCTTCTGGCTGAGGACGTCGAAAAACTTCTGCACTTCCTCCGGTGGAACCTTGGAATCCGGACTGACGATGAGCAGGACGCGATGCTTGCGAACCTTGTCGACCACATCGGCCAGCTTCGGCAACGGCAGGACTTCCTCGTAGACCGTCTTGCGCGAGGGTTTGAACATCTCGCGCAGGCGGTGGCGGATGAGGTCGTCCACTTGGTTCTCCGGGGCGTCGTGCGCGAGGCTTTGGAGCAGCTTGGTCAGGTTTTCCTGACGGTCGAAGTAGTAGCGACCCTCGGGCGTGTGGTGGATATACCACGCGGATTCTTCGAGCTGCTGAAACGCTTCGAGAAACTCGGACGGCTCGCGCAACGGGGATACCAGGCACTCGACCATCTCGGCGGTGGTGAGGCCCTTCACGGCGTTGACGGCGGTGGAAAGGCTGGCGGTGAGCAACAGCGCACCGATCTGAGTGGCTGCTTCCTTGCCAGTGCTGAGATCGATGACCTGCGCGTGGGCGGACTGCTGCGAATCCCAGAGGTCCTTGGCGATGACATCGCGCATCCCGGAAATTTCGGTGAGCTTGTCGCGCACCTCGGCGATGGAGAGGTCGAAGTGCTGCGGGCCGATGAGGAAAACGTCGTTCGATTTGCGATCCCAGACGGAGCGCAGGAGGCGCGAGACGAGTTCGATCAGTCCACGGGTCTGCTTGAAGTGTTCATTCTCCTTGAAGAGCGCGATGACGTTCTTCAGGCGTGGATGGAACGGGTAGGTCGCGGCGATCTCGTCGGCGATGGCCTCCGCGCCACGATTGGCGACCTTGGACTTGGACGCTTCCTCAAGTTTCTTCCCGTAAGAGTCCGCGATGTCGTCGATTTCTGCCTTGTCTGGCAGGGACTTGAAGAGGCGCTTGCGGAGGATGTCGTAGATCTCGTTCGCCGCGAGATCGACGGGAGTGATGTTGCGCTCACCGCGACCGAGTTCCTGTTTGGCGTTATCGAGCGCCTTCGTGATCAGCGCGCCACCTGTCTGGTAGGCGGCATATAGGTCGGATACGACGACGCAGACATTCGACTTCCTGCCCGCAGCGGTGAGGAGCCCGGCGAAGGCCCGGGTGGCGATGTCGGCAACGGTGCCGTTGCCGATCGGACGCGTCGAGAGGTCCTCGAAGTAGGGCGGCATTTCATCCAGCAGGATGAGGATGGGCTCGTTGCCGTCGAACAGCTTGATCCATGCTTTTTCGTCCGGGGCCTTCGGGCCGGAGGCCCAGAACTCCTGGAAGACGTCGGCTTTGCCGAGTTGTTGGGCGATTTCACCCCAGAAGAAATGCGCCGGGCTATTGCGACCGTTGAAGGCAGCGACGTGAGCCGTGCCGAACATCTGGGAGTTCGCATCGCCACCGCAGTATTTCTTGCGAAGGGCCGGGTGCTTGGCGAGCAAGCCAAACCCGACCAGCAAATGGGTCTTACCGCCGCCCATCGCCTGCTTGAGATGGAAGATCGCCTGAGAGGAAACGCCGGCGAGGCGTGCGACACCGTCGGTTACAAGGTCCCGCATGCCTTGTGTGATGAAGGTTTTCTCGAAGTATGCGGCGCCGTCTCCCTCGGCGTGAATCAACTCATCGAGCTGCTCGATCTGGTCGCTCAGCTTGATCGAAAGCGCGTTGGGCTGAAGCGTGCAGGCGTCGCGGACAGTTTTCATGAATGGTGTTTGGAGCTGGGACGTTCCTCCAGGTCATCCTGATGGAATTGGCGTCCGCGTTGGCTCCGAGATGCGCCGGGCCGTGCAATTGGTGGAAAGACTGAGTTGAACATCTTGGGGGTCACTCCGCTCCCGAAATGGTGCGCCGGAGAGCCTCTGCGAACTCGGCTCTGAAAGGAAACCCTGTTTCGGTTCCGGGTGAAGCGAGTTCGTCCGCCCACGCCTGGATGACTTGTCGGTCATTTGCAGGCGACCGCGCTAGCGGTTCGGAACGTCGAAGCAGCGATTCTCCGCCGGGCAAGGCCCCGACCGCGAGATACGGGAGCGTCCATCCGGTCGCACCGAGCGCGTTGCCCCAGGCCTTCGCAAAAGCGGCGTTGATGGCGAGGTTCAACCCAAGTGGAACCTTTGGAATGTTCCGCTGGATCTCGGGACGCAACAGCGCGGCGTGGGTGTCGATCTGGCGTCGGATGGCTTGTTCTTGGAAGTACCGGAGTGCTGGAAACCGTTCGCAAAGGTCCCGGTCGATCCACAACCCCACCGGAATGGAACGAAGCATCGACATCAGGGAGGTCCGCAAGCATTCGGCGAAGGCGAGCTGGCGGTCGTGCGGAAGCGACGCGCTTGCGGGATGGGTCTGAGCCCACGCCATCGATTCCGACCGGGCGACGGGCGTGTCAGTGAGGTCGTCCCGTTCCTCCACCGGCAGGGCCTACAGCCGGAGGACAAACGAGCACTGGAAAGCGATCAGGTAGTCTGCCATTTCAATGACATTCGGATGATAGCTGACCCGGTGGAGCGGAACACCGCCTGGCGCGAACTGGACACGGGCCAAGAGCGGCGACTGAAGCCGGTCGTCGGACTCCACTTGAATCGCGAGACCCGTCGCGGTTTCGACCTCGTTCAGAAATGTTTGGCTGACAGCGCCCAAGACCATTGGATGGCATGAGATTGCGGCGATGAAGACCGCTTGACCAGCCCCGAGCCGGAAGGATGGCCGAAATCGTCGCCTCCACGCAAACTGCCCCCGCGTGAGCGACCATCAGTTGATCCTGTATCAGTTCGGCCGCCACAAAGTGGAGCGAGGCGATTTCTCGGCGTTCCTGGCCCAGTTCGGCGAGAACAAGTTGCCCGACAGGGCGGCCTTGGCGCGGATGCTGGGTGGGATGGCGTTCATGGTGGAGGGCTACGATCAGGATTCCCGCGAGATCTACGCCATCCCCGAGGTCCGACGGTTCTACGCCGCGTTCCACGCCCAATGGCCGTACTGGCTCTACTTCTGTGATCTCAACCAGGACGCCCTGAAGACGATGGTCATGTGCTGCCTGCCGAGCCTGGTGTCGGTGGGACGGGACGGACGGAAGTTGGTCGGCGTCTCGCTCGACCCCATGACGCTGCTGCGGTTCGTGGCCGACGACTTCGGTCCTATGAACGAGATGTGTGACCGGGCCGGGTTGTCGGAGCGGGCGATCTACGACCGGACCAAGGCGGTGATGGAGTTCTTTAGTTTCCCGTTTGACGCGCCGCCGCCGGGGTAGGGAACTCGGATGATCGATCCGGGGGGCGAAGGTGCGGGGCGATAGGACGGGACGCCGCCTTTGCAGTGGGCTTGACCCAGCGCACGTCTATGCCCTCAATTGTCAAATGCATTGGAAATCGGGCGCTCGGCGAGTTTCACCGAGAATTCCATCAGCCCGATCCGTATTCGGATTCTTGTTCGCCCTTGTGATGGGCCGGGCGAGTGGCCTTCTGGTCGCTGGCGTGCCTGAAGGATTCGAGGGGACAGCACAACAGGTGGCCTATTGTCGGTCGTTGATCTGGGAGAGTGCGACAACCCAGACTGCGCAAGGAACACTCACGAGCTTCTTCACAACCTATGTGAATGGATCAGGGATGCCGCTGTTCGATGTGCAGGACAACCGGATCCTCGTCAGCCAAGAGCTTCGGCGGATCAGTGGTGGAGCCGAGTACCGAAATGACTTCCTCTTGTACTTGGGGACGTCGCTGGCTGGGTTCGGATCCACGGCTGGCCAATTTCCAGCGACCGATGCCGATTCCAACGGGGTGCCGGATGTCGCTCAGATTGATCGTGGCATCGACTCAACCATCGCAGGGAACACGGTCTGGAGATCTCCCCAAGTGCTGACTGAGGCCTTCACCGGAAGGATTACTCGATCTGCGAATTCCGTTTCGGGGACTTATCGCGCCAAGTTTCTGACCGGGCAACAACTGGAGTACTCCGGAACCTACCGCGTCATCGCGAGCCGTGGAGAAGCCGTTTATCGGCGTGGGACCACAAATTCCCTGAGGCTGAGCCTTCAAGTGGATGGTGCCTACCGTGCGCCACAGCTTACGGGGAGATCGGGTTTCGTGGTGAACAACCAAGACACCATCACTCTCCAGCCCATGGTCCTGACAGGGACCGACGGGTACGAGTACCGTATGAAGCAGACCGTGCTTCGCCGGACCGGCAAGCGGTACTCCGGGGAAGTTGAGCTTGAGGATGGGGAACCACTCACGAGTTGGAGGGACTTCATCGACTGGCACTTTGTCATCACGGACGAAAACGACTTCGACCGCAATGGCGTGCCCGATCTATCGGACGACCTGATTCGTCCGCCCGTCATTTTGGTTCCGCCGTCCCCGGTAACGGTCTCCGAGGGCGAAACGGTACACCTCGCTGTCACCGCAACGGGTAGTGTCCCCCTCCACTTCCAGTGGCAGAAGGAAGGGGAAAACATTTCCAGCGCGACGGGGACCGATTTCACCAAGGCCCAGAGTGTCGTCGGCGACACGGGTTTCTACCGGGTTGTCGTCACGAACGCTGCCGGACGAATCGAGAGTGGCACCGTCCGTGTCACGGTACTGCCAATAGGCGATGCGCCCCAGGTGATCAGCGGTCCCTTCGTCCGTCCTTCCACAGGAATCACCTACTACCTGCTTTCCGATTCGACATGGCCTTCGGCGGTGACTGCGGCCCGAGCTCTGGGCGGTTACCTTGCCACTGTACCGGACCGAGGAACGCAGGATTGGATCGTGCGCAACGTTGCGATGTTCGATGGGTTGCCGCGGCCGGTGTGGATTGGGCTTTCTGATCACCGTAGCGAGGGTGTTTTCGAGTGGGACTCACGCTCGGCGAGCACGTTCAGGGACTGGTCGCCAGGCGAACCCAATAACTGCTGTGCAGGGGAGCCCTACGTAGGATTCACTGCCGAGGAAAACAGCTCCGGATGGAATGACTATGGGGCTCATTTCCGTCTTTTTGGGGTCGTCGAAGTTTATCCACCGCACTTGCGGATTCAGACGGCGGTGGAGTTGACCTTTCCGGCCCCGGCAGGGAAACGGTTCCAACTTCAAGTGAGCGAAACACTTTCGCCACCCGTCTGGAAGAACGATGGCAATCCTGTTGGCGGGACCGGGGAATTGATTCAGCTCTTCAGATCCGCCGGAGGCTCTGCACAATACTATCGCCTGTTGCCTTTGGAGTGAGGTCAAGGATCGACCGGCCTTGGCCTCACTCTGGCGCTGCCGTGGACTGGCGCCGGATTGACACCACTTGGCTGAGGTTGTCCGCAGGGGATTGGATCCTCGTTCCAGCACCGCATTGTCGCGGGCAATGTCGAAGAGGGGCAGGCCGGGATGGTCGGAGTTGAGGAGGTCGGCGACCGGTCGGCAAGGTGCTGGCGCATCTGCGAGACGTTCGCGCGCAGCGTGGCGATTTCGTTCCGGCACGGGCCTGGGAACGTTCGAGTTCCGCTCCGATGGACATTAGCTTGAAATGATTCAGCAGGCGCGGAAGGAATCCGCTCTGGCGGATTTGCTCGAGTCGCCCATTGAGTTCGGAGGCGGAACGGGCCGCCATCCACTCTCGCATGGCGATTCGTTCCCCGTGCTCCCGGTCGACGACGGCCAAATCCTGTTTCTTGGCTGCGATCTCCTTCTCCACCTCGGCGGCAAGCAGCGCCTCGGCGCCTGGACGCGACTGCTCGAACCGGTCCAATGCCATCCGGAGGAGGCTGGGAGTTTCCAAGCGAAGCCCGTTGACGCGAATGGGACCGACCAATTCCCGCCATGCACCGCTGATGGCTGTCACTCTTGCCATTGATTGAACGATTCCGGTTTTGGGTGTTCTCCGGTACCCCGAGAGGCTTGCACGTCCCATCAATCGTCGTCGACGTTTCCATGGTTCGCGTCTCCCATGAATGTTTCGATTCCGTCGATGGCAGATTTCCTGAGGGAATTGTATCCAACTTTCTCCTTCGCACCGTTTTGTGAATGGTGACAGTCTGC
>JBDNHZ010000090.1:0-1759 GCA_041688515.1 Verrucomicrobiota bacterium | reverse complement strand
GTCGCGGCGTCGTTCACCCAGCATACGGCGGGAGGCGACTCTTCATCGCGTCAATTCATCTGGCCTCCCACCTTCGACCTTTCGCCGCTGGCGGAGCGGGGAGACGTCGTGATTCTGGCCTATCTTCCCGGCGACAGCCTGGTTCCCGCCCTGAATCAATTCACCGCCATCCGACAGGCCAAGGGGACTCTGGTCCGTCTGGTCCTGCCGCCGCCCCGCTGAATCCGGAGATCCTCTCATGAGTGAAAACCCCCTCAAGTTCGTGCCGAACCAAGGCGGGCCAACGGCCCCGCCGATCCCGGCGGTCCAGACGTTCGGCTTGAGCCGCGTCTATGGACCGATGACCGCCCTGTCGAACCTCGACCTGACCGTGAACCGGGCCGACCTGTTCGGATTCATCGGTTCGAATGGTGCCGGCAAGACGACCACCCTGCGCATCCTGGCGACCTTCCTGACCCCGTCGAGCGGTCGGGCGGAGGTGCTGGGGAACGACGTGGTTCGCGAGGCGGACCGAGTGCGTCATCTGATTGGGTACATGCCGGATTTCTTCGGTGTCTACAAAGACATGGAGGTGACCGAGTACCTCGATTTCTTCGGGGCCTGTTACAAGATCCCCGCCAATGTCCGGGACAAGACCGTGGCGGACGTCCTTGAACTGGTGGGGCTTTCCGAAAAGAAGGGCGCACTGATCGGCGCGCTGAGCCGGGGGATGCAACAGCGGCTCGGCCTTGCCCGGGTGTTGATCCATGACCCCCAGTTGTTGCTGCTGGATGAACCGGCGTCCGGTCTCGATCCGCGGGCGCGCATCGAGATGATGGCCATCCTCCAGGAACTTCAGCGGATGGGGAAGACCATCATCATCAGCTCCCACATCCTCTCCGAGCTGCAGACCCTCTGCAACCGGTGCGCCATCATTGAAAAGGGCAGGCTGATCTACTGCGGACCAGTCCAGGGTGTGCGCAACGAAAGCCATGCTGGCCGCGTCTTTCGCGTGCGGATCCTCGGCGACCCTTCGCGCGCGCTCGACCTCTTGCGGGCGCGCCCGGAGGTGGTCGAGGCCGAGGACGACGAAGGACGTCTCCGGGTGGTCGTTCGTGAAGACCAAGCCGAGTCTGGCCTTCTGGCGGAGACGTTGGTGCGCGGCGGGGTACGTCTGGTGGAACTGCGGGAGGAGGAACTGGGCCTGGAGGAAGTCTTCCTTCGGGTGACCAAGGGGGAGACCCAGTAGCCCGGGCACACGGTGCCGGGGGATTCGCATGAACTTCCTGCCGGTGGTGCAACGTGAATTGCTGGTGGCAGCCCGGAGCGGTTCCGGAGTCTGGTTCCGATTTGTCGCAGCTCTCGCGGGGATGGCGTTCTTCGTCCTGCTTTGGTGCACCCCCATCCAGTCGCAACCGCAGTTGGTGTCGGACATCGTCTTCCGGGTCCTGGGCGGGACTCTATTCGGCTTCGCCCTGTTCAGCGGCAGCCTTTACACGGCGGACTCGATGACCTCCGAGAAGCGCGAGGGCACCCTGGGCCTGCTGTTCCTCACCGAACTTCGCGGCTACGACATCGTCCTGGGCAAATTGGTCGCCACCTCGCTGCGGGCCGTCTACGGCGTGATCGCTCTGGTGCCGGTGCTGGCGTTGCCGGTGCTGGTCGGGGGCGTCAGCGGCGGTCAGGTGGCGAGGATGGTGCTCACTCTCCTGGTGACGATGCTGGCGTCGCTCAGCATTGGGATGATGGCCTCGGTCGTCGCCCGCGAGTTTCGCGGTGC
>JBDNHZ010000089.1:0-9795 GCA_041688515.1 Verrucomicrobiota bacterium | reverse complement strand
CTGGAATACGTGGTGTCTCCGGTCGGCGGCGAGGAAGGTTTCGTCCCGTTGTTCAGCGAGGCGGCGTTGAAGGATTGGAAACAAAGCGGTCCCGGCAAGTTCACGATCTCAGCCGGCGTGGCCACTGGCGAAGGCGACATGGGCTTGTGGTGGTATGCAGGCCGGCAGTTCACCAACTTCGTTTTGCGCGGTGAGTTTGTGCAGGAGCAGGAGATCGCGGATTCAGGGGTGTTTCTGAGGTTCCCCGACCCGGGCAATGATCCGTGGGTCGCGGTGAAGAAAGGCCATGAGATGGAGATCGGCGATCCCAATCCGGAGAAGCCGACGTGGCGCACCGGTTCGATGTATCCCTTCCATGCGTCCGTCACTGCGAACACAAAACCCATAGGCCAATGGAACAGTTACGAGATTGTCTGCCGCGGCCATGACTACTCGGTCCGGATCAACGGCAGGGTGGTGAACACCTGGACCGACACGACGCAGCGCACGTTGAGCGGGTTCATTGGTCTGCAGAATTACAACGACGGCAAAACCGTCCGGCACCGAAATCTGAGAGTGAAGGAAGTGCTATGAAGCGGTCCAACCAGTTGAAGCAATCCGTGTCACAATTCTTGAGATTCGGCTTGGTCGCGTTTCTTCCGCTTCTTTCCGTGCCCGAGGTCTGTGCTGCCTCTTCACTGCCGCAGCCCGCCCCCAACTGGCGCATCGAACTCGTTGCGGAAGCGCCGCGCCTCAAGCATCCGTCCGTCGTCGCCTGCGCGCCGGACGGCCGCGTGTTCGTGGCCGAAGACCCGATGGACATCAGCCTGCCGAAAGCCGATGTCTCCGAAGGCCGCATCCTCTGCTTCTTTCCCGATGGGCGCACCACCGTCTTCGCCGAGAAGCTATTCGCGGTCTTCGGTCTCCAGTATCTCGAGGGCAAACTCTACGTGCTGCACAATCCCAAGTTCAGCGTGTTCGACGATGACGACGGCGTGGGCCGCCATCGCCGCGAGTTGATCGAGCAAACCTTGCCTGATCCGTCGGCACTGAACTGGAACGACCACGTCCCCGCGAATTTTCGGCTCGGCATGGACGGCTACTTCTACGTCGCGACCGGGGACAAGGGGCTGCATGGCGCGCGCGGCACCGACGGTTCGCGCGCGGATCTTTCCACGGGCGGAATCTTCCGAGTTCGTCCCGACGGCTCGCAACTGGAAGTCGTTTCCCATGGCGTTCGTAACATTCTTGATGTCGCGCTCAACGCGGAAGACGAGCAGTTCACGTACGACAACACGGACGAGCACGATTGGATGGGGCGCTTCACGCACATGGTCGAAGCGGGCTTCTACGGCTACCCGCATGACTTCGTTCCCCAGCGGCCTCACACGCTCTGGATGATGGAGGACTACGGAGCGGGCGCGGCCTGTGGCGTCTTTGCGAACAATGAAGACGCACTGCCTCCCGAGTATCAGGGCAACGTGTTTCTCTCCGACTTCGGCAAGCGCCAGGTCATGCGCGTGAGCGTCGAACGCGCTGGCGGCACCTATCGCGCCGTTTCGAAGGAGGATTTGTTCCCGAACGCGCCGGGAGATTTTCGCCCGGTCGGCATCACGCTGGGTGTGGACGGCAAGAGCATCTACATCTGCGACTGGCAGCATCGCGACGAGAAGGCCAGCGTGAGCGTCGGACGTTTGTTCAAACTCACCTGGACCGGTCCGGATCACCGCGCGCCCAAGCCCTTTTGGTTTGTACCCGCGGCTACGGGAAAAGAATTCGAAGCAACGACCAGCGACTTGGTGCGTGGGCTCTCACATCCTTCCCATCAGGTCCGACTCACCGCGCAACGACGGCTCGCGGAGAGACGCGCGACCAACGAGATGGTCGCGCTCTTGCGTGACACTTCCGCTTCGGCTTTGGCACGCAGCCATGCACTGTGGGCGCTCGATGCCGTTGATTCTGGCCGCCCTGCGCGCCAGCAAATCATCGCCGCCAGCCGCGAACCAAATGCCGTGGTGCGCCGGCAGGCGATCCGACAACTCGGCACGCGTCGCGCGACCGATGCCGTGCCTGCCTTGCTCGAACGGTTGAAGGACAGCGACGCTTCGGTGCGATTCCACGCCGCCACTGCGCTCGGCCGCATCGGTAACGCCGAGGCCGTTCCCGCGCTGCTCGCCGCTCTGGAGGAACCCGACTTGTTCGCCCGCTTCGCCACGTTCACGGCGCTGCATCGCATCGGCACCAATGCACCGTCCACATGGGCGGTGATTGTCCGGGGTTTGGACAACGGCAACGCGCGAGTTCGTGAAGGAACGGTCTCCGCCCTCCGCGAGACCTATGACGAACATTTGCTCAAGGCGCTGGTGGCCTTGTCCCGTGACTCCAAAAACTCTGCTGCCGCACGGTTCGCCGCGCTGGAGTTGATTGCTGCCCTGCATCGTCAGAAGCCCGCGTGGAAGGGCCAATGGTGGGCGTATCATCCCGCGCTGCAACCGCCGCCTGCAAAGACGGAGACGTGGTCTGGAACCGACTCCGTGCTGGCAACTCTGCGCGAGGGTTTGCGCGAGGGTGATCCTGGGCTGCGCCAGATGTGCATCAAGGGATTGGCTGTCGCGCGTGACACCAATTCCGCGCCTGCGCTCCGCGACATCTATCCCCGTGAAACCGATCCCGCCAGCCGGGCCACGATTCTCCGCGCTCTCGGTGCCATGAAGGATCCAGGCACGCTCGCCCTCGTGGTCGGTGAGTTGAAGCAGCCCCGTGATGCTGAAACGACTGCCGCCGCGATTGCCGCCGCGGAGGAACTCGGTGGCGATGAAGCAGCGCAGGCTTTGTCAGCGTTTCTGGGTTCAACGAATGCCCGTGCCACCATTCTCGCCCAAGCCGTCGCGGCGTTGGGAAAGCTTCGAGCCAAGTCCGCCATCGCACCCATCGAACCGCTGACCCGCCACGCCGACGCGTCCGTCCGTGCGGCGTCCTTCATCGCCTTGGGCCGGTTGCAAGGCGACGCATCCTTGCCCGCGCTGGAGACGGGTCTCGCCGACTCTACGCTCGAAGTCCGTCGCGCCAGCGTCGGGGCCCTGGGCGATCTCAAGTCCACCAAGGCCGTGCCGGGATTGCTCATGGCGCACGCCGATCCGGCGTTGCGAACCGACGCTTTCGCCGCGCTGGTCCGCACGCCGGACGAGCGTGCGCTCGATGTGCTGCTCGAAGGACTCGCCTCGAAGAATCCCTCCGAGCGCAACGCCGCGCACCTGGCCATTCGCGGCCTCAGCGGCAAGGTGCTGGTGAAGATCGAAGCGAAGGCTGAAACGCTTCCCTCGCAAGCTCTGGTGGAAATTCGGCAGATTTATGCGGGTAACAAGAAGGCGGAAGAGGGCCCGCTGTTCACCCGGGCAATCAAGCAACCCACGCTCGACGAATACACGGACGCCGCCGTAAGGCTTCCCGGAGATTCCGTGCGGGGACGGAAACTCTTCGCCGAACCTGGCGGGGTCAGTTGCGCCGCCTGCCACCGCGTCGCCGGCGAGGGCAGCGACCTGGGCCCGGATCTCTCCGGAGTGGGGGCGCAATTTGATCGCCGCGCGCTCGCCGAAGCCATCCTCTATCCGAGCAAGGCGGTGCGCGAGGGGTATCAACAGATCACAATTGGCATGGCGGACGGCGAAGAGTTCAGCGGCGTGGTCAAAGGCGAGACTGCCGACACGCTGGCCCTGCGCGACGGTTCGGGCCGGGAACACACACTGTCGCGCGCCTCCATCACGGCGCGTCGCAACAGCGCTCTCTCCCTCATGCCGGAAGGGCTACAAGCCGCACTTTCGCTCGATGACTTCGCCGACTTGATCGCTTACCTGGCGTCCCTGAGGAGCAAGCCGTAGCCCCTGGGGAAGAGGGCGGAGCCGGGTTGGGAAAGACACGCGGTCTTGTTCGCTGCATTTATGCCGGAACAGAAGTCGGAGCAATACAGAATGACACGACAGAATGACACGACGCACCCTCATCAATCGGCGGCAGGATCACCGTTGAGAACTGGGCTTTCTCTCTGTCTCGGTTGCGCCGCTCTGTTGGCGAGGGGGCTCGCGCAGTTGGTGGGCCTTGCCGCCGAGCCGACACCGGTGTTGTTGCAGGTGCCAGCGGGGCTTGCCATCGAGCGGGCATCAGGGGCGGACGTTCGCTTCCCGATGTTCGCCACGCTCGATGACAAGGGTCGCCTTTACGTCACCGAGTCTTCCGGTCAGGACCTCTACGCCGAGTTGGTGAAGCAGGTCCGTGGCTGTCGGATTCGATGCCTGGAGGATCGGGATGGCGATGGTCGGTACGAAACCAGCCGTGTCTTCGCCGAAGGACTCGTCCCCTCGATGGGCTTGGCTTGGCGCGACGGCAAACTCTATGCCGCCGATCCGCCGGACCTCATCACGCTCGAGGACACCGACGACGACGGCCGCGCCGACAGGCGCACCGTGATCCTCACCGGCTTCGGTCACACCGACAACGGCAGCTTGCACGGCCTGCGTTTCGGCCCCGACGGCTGGCTTTACCTCACAACGGGCGAGCCGGATGGCTACCGTTTGAAGAGGCCGGACGGCTCCATGCTGGAGGGCAAGAGCGGTGCGCTGTTGCGCTGCCGTCCGGATGGCTCCGGGGTTGAAGTGGTGTCGCGTGGTTTTGAGAATCTGGTCGAAGTTGTGTTCCTGCCGACCGGCGAAATCATCGGCACGGACAACTGGTTTCAACTCCCGGCAAACGGCATTCGCGACGCACTCGTGCATCTGGTCGAAGGCGGGCTGTATCCTTATGCGCCGGATGTCGGAACGCCCCAGCCCGTCACCGGAGATTCTCTACCGGCGGTCGCCCGCTACCCGGCTGTGGCGTTGAGCGGGCTGGAGTATTATCGCGGCAACGCCTTCCCCGTCGCCATGCGCGGCAACCTGTTCTCGGCACAGCACAACACCCGAAAGATTGTCCGGCACCGGCTCGAACGCGTCGGCTCGACGTTTCGCTCGGTCGATGAGGAGTTCGTCTGGACGGATGATCCGGATTTTCATCCGTCGGATGTCATTGAGGATGCCGATGGTTCGTTGCTCGTGGTCGATACCGGCAGTTGGTATGTGCATCACTGCCCGACCGGACGGATCCGGAAGAGCCCGGCCCTCGGCGGCATCTACCGGGTGCGCTCCACGGCAAGGCCCGAGTCGTCCGGCGCTGGCGCGATCGAACTGAGCGCCGCCGACACTCTCGCAGCGGAACTCCGGGGGCTGGGTCGTCGCGGTGACCATTCGAGTTCGCCAAGACTTCGGTCGTTGCTCCGGCACGCCGAGCCGCACGTTCAGCTTGCCGCCGCCGAGGCGCTCGCGCGTTGCGGGGATGTCGGTGACATGCCGGCCGTGATCGCGCGGCTGAGCGAGGAGTCTGATCCGTTCATCGAGCACGCGCTGGTGTATGCGCTGTATCGCCTTGCGACCGGTGAACAGCTCACTGCTGCACTCGATCATGCCAGCCCGCGGGTGCAACGCGCCGCGCTCGTCCTGCTCGACCACGCTCCTCATCGAACCCTGACGGCGGAGGCCGTGTTGAAACGCACCTTCTCCACCGATGAACCGCTGCGACGAGCTGCCCAGGCCAGTCTGCTCCGGCACCCGGATTGGGTGGGCCAGGCGCTGCCGGTGGTCACGCAATTGTTGTCCTCATCGACCCCGGGCCCGGGCGAAATGGAGTCGCTGCGTGCCTTCGTGGTCGCCTTCAGTCAGCACTCCGTCGTGGCGGAGTTGGTGGCCAGATCGGTTGGGGACGAGGTCCACACGGCGGAGTCGCTGCGCGGGGTGTTGCTCGACGCGATGTCGCGCACTGCGCGCGACCAGTTGCCTGCGTCGTGGCACGAGGCTTTTGTCGTTGCCCTTGGGTCAAAGTCGGTTTCCGTGAGGACGCAGGCGCTGCGTGGTGTCAACGCTCTGCGTCTCCTGGGAATCGACGATGCCCTGCGCGCCGTTGCCCGGGATGGCACCGCCGGTGATTCGCTCCGCGTGAACGCGCTTCGTGCTCTTGGGAATCGTCAAACCGCGCTCGAACCCGACGCGTTTGACGTGCTGGTACGCGAACTGGCTCCCGGCCTGGAAGCGTCGAGACGTCTGGTGGCGGTGGAGGTTCTTGGCGCCTCACCTTTAACCAACGAACAGTTCGTCAGGGTCATCCAAGCCGTGGCGGGTGACTCGATGGTCCCGCCGGCGTCGGTGATTGGCGCGATTCCCCGCAGCGGCATCAGCGCGGAGACCGCCGGGACGCTGCTCGAGTATCTGGGCGCCGGTGTGAAGGCTGGCTGGCAACTCCCGGAATCCCAGCTTGCGGCTGTCGAAGCGGCGATGCCGCCGGGACGCGACGGGGAGATGAAGGCGTTGCGCGTCAAATCTGAACGGGCGGTGCAGATACAGCGTGAGCAGTTGATGGCGATGGAGTCGTTGCTGCGCGGGGGCGATATGGATCGGGGTCGCATTGCTTTCGAGCGAAAAGCCGGTTGCGCCAACTGTCACCAAGTGGCGGGGCAGGGGGGTGTTCTCGGCCCCGACCTCACCAAGATCGGCGCCATCCGCGCGGGGCGCGACCTGATCGAATCCATCGTGATGCCGAGCGCCACCTTTGCGCAGGGCTACGAGACCTACATCGCCACGCTCCGCAACGGCGACACCGTCACCGGCATCCTCGTGCGCCAGTCTGACGAAACCATCGTGCTGCGGGATGCCAGTGGTGCTGAGACACGGTTGTCTGCCGCCGAGAGCGGGCGCATCGAACGCCAAAAGCTTTCGCTCATGCCCGAGGGCTTGTTGGGCGTGTTGAACGAAACCGAAATCCGCGATTTACTCGCTTACCTCCAAGGTTTGAAATGAAGAAACAGTCGATGATGAAAATGGGGTTGGGTTGCCTCGTGGCGCTTGTGTCGTGCACCGCCTGGTCTGCCGAGCCACTGCGCTACTCCGTCTCCTGGCTCGGCAATTCCTTCTCCGGCGCGAGCAGCCGGTGGGTCCAGAATTTCTTCATCCATACCAAGGTGCAACCTGATGGCACGGTGAACACCTGGAGCCATTGGGATGAGGGCGGGAAGAAGTTCGGCGTTTACAAGGACGGTGATGTCATCGGCAACACGAACGTGAACCCGAACAGCCTGGAGACGCGCGACAAACTTGGACGCCTCTGGAAACTGGAAGTGACCTACACCGACTCCAAGCATCAGGAATGGGAGTTTGTTCCGAAGGGCATCACCTGCGACGGCGCGACGGTGACGTTCCCCGAATTGTTCCTGCCGATGGCGCTGGCCTTGGCGAATGACGGGCAACTGATGGTCGCGGATTCCGGCACGGGACCGCGGCAACAGGTTCTCTTTTACGACATCACCGACTCCGCGAAGCCGAAGCTGACGCGGGCCTTCGGTGAGCGCGGTGGCATCGGCTCGGGGAAGCCCGGTGAGATCACGCCCACCAAGTTCTGGGGCATCCGCGGGCTCGGTATGGATGCCGCCGGCAATCTCTACGTCGCCATGAGCGAGCAGGGCGCTGTGATGCGCTCGTTCACCCCGGACGGCGCGTTGCGCTGGGAATTGCACGGCGAGTTCTTCTGTGACGTCGCGTGCGCCGATCCGGCCGACGATGCCGCGACGGTTTGGGGCATCCAGGAACGCTACGCCATGGATTGGTCCAAGGCCCCGGGCCGCGACTCGAAGTGGGTTGGCTACACCCTCAACCGGAACAGGTATCCGAATGATCCACGCGGTCTCATGCACGTGAAGCAGCAGGGCGAGCACGGACTCACGTCGCCACAGATCGTCTACCTCAACGGCCGGCGCTTCCTGTTCGTCGGTGGCATGTTCGCGAGCAACTTCATCAACATCTTCCGCTTCGACGGCGAGGTCGCCGTTCCCTCTGGCCTGATTCTCCAATGGGGCAACAACCTCTACAACACCGACCTCAAGTGGCCGCCGAACAAGCCTGCGGGCAAGGCGGCAATCTGGCGCGACGCCAACGGCGACGGTGATTACCAGGCTGACGAATTCGCGGCGAACACCGAGCGCGTGAAGCCCGGGCCGTTCTGGGTGGATCAAAAGGGCAACCTCTGGATGGCCTACGGATTCTTCCGCTACGATTTCCAGGGACTCGATGCGAAGGGCAATCCCATCTACTCCGCGGACAAGGTCACCGTCCTCGACAAGCCGAAAGGTGTGAACACGGTCGCGCGCGTCTGTTACCTCGACGACTCCGACACGCTCATCGTGGCAGAAGAGGGCCACGATGAAGGCGGGCGTCCAAGCATGCGCCACATCAGCCGGGTGTTCGTGTGCAAAGGTTACCTCGCCGGCAATCGCGACACCGTTTCGTTCGTGCCCGGTGCCGGCAAAGAAGCCGCGTGTGTCACCGCCGTCGGCGACTACGCCTTCACGGGCGGATGGAAAACACGCGGACGGATCTGGGTGAACCGGTTGAGCGACGGTGCGGAGGTGGGCGTGTTCGATCCCGGCCCGACGGTTGGCGGCGTGGAGAACACCGGATGGATTGACCTGCTCACGGGAATCAACGCCTTCAAACGCAGCACCGGCGAATACCTCGTCTTCGTCGAGGAGAACTACAAAGCCAAGTCACTCATCTATCGGTGGAGTCCAAACTAGAGTCAGTCAGGTGCACTGCCCCCGGAGTTGAGCCAGAGACTGATTCCTATGTGTCAGTGGAATCCCATTCGGGATGCCGCTTGACGACTTGTTGGTGGACACTCAATCCACTCTCACCAGTCCGCGCTGGATGGCGTTGACGACGGCTTCAGTACGGTCAGCGACGCCGAGCTTGGCGAAAATCGTCCGCAGGTGCGCCTTCGTTCCGTCGGTGGTGAAGCCGAGAACGCCGGCGATTTCCTTGTTCGACAAACCTTTTGCGAGGAGTTCAAGCACTTCGATCTGGCGCGGGGAAAGCGGGGCTTCCTGCGTGTGCTCGCGAAGGCGGCGCGCGATGTTCGAGGGCAGCCATGGTTCGCCGCGATGAACGGCGAGCAGCGCGGTGATGAGGTCATCCTGACTCGAATCCTTGAGCAGGTAGCCACTGGCCCCGGCGTCCAGCGCGCGGCGAATGTCTTCCTCCGCATCGTAGGTGGTGAGCATCAGCAGACGCGCGGCGGGCGACTCGGTGCGAATCCGACGCGCGGCTTCGATGCCGTCGAGATTCGGCATCCGCACATCCATGAGCGTGATGTCAGGCTGGTGCTCGCGGTGCGCGGTGATGGCGGCGTGGCCATCGGCGGCTTCGGCGACGATGCGGAAGCGCGAGTCGAATTTCAGGACAGCAGCCAGACCCATGCGCACGACGAGATGGTCGTCGGCGAGCAGCAGGCGGATGGGTACGGTGGGCTTCATGGCAGTGGTGCGGTGAGGGAAATGGCGGTGCCGTCGGCGTTGCTTACGAGGGCAAGGGATCCACCGATTTTGGCCGCGCGACGTTTCATGCCGTCGAGGCCGAAGTGACCGGTGTCAGGTCCAGCGGCGCGGGCGGGGTCGAAGCCCCGGCCATTGTCGTGAATCCTGAGGCGAAGTTGTGCAGGCAGGAAGGTGAGCGTCACTGAAAGGGCTGCCGCTTCGCTGTGGCGAAGTGAGTTGGTGAGGGCTTCCTGCGCGATGCGAGAGGCGTGGTGCGCGAGCGTGGGCGGCACGGCGCGCGGTTCACCTTCGAGGGTGAACGCAACGGGTTTGTCGCCACCCGTCTGAGTGCTGGCGGCGATGTCCCGCAGTGCGGCGGGCAGGTCGGCCAACGCTTCGCTGTCCACCCGCAGATCCCAGACGGCGGCGCGCAG
>JBDNHZ010000088.1:0-5222 GCA_041688515.1 Verrucomicrobiota bacterium | reverse complement strand
CTCGCGCAACTCGGCCCGGCCCGAGGTCCACAGCCCCTCCAGGGACTCCAGAAGCCGGCGCGTCCGGGGCAGCACCACGTCGTGCATCAGGACCGCTTCCCGGCGCGCGGTGTCGATCTGCGTCACCAACCGGTGCACCTCGCGCCGAACCGCCTGTCGGGCGTCGTCCACCGAAGCCTCCACCGAGGCCAGTCGCGCCCGGTCGCGTTGCAGGTCGCGACGGTAGTTCGCCCGATTGAACCACGGCACCGACATCGTCACGGTCAACATTCCCTGCGCGGCGGTGCCCGTGGCCAACTCGTGATAACTTTGCACTCCGACGGCGACATCCGGACGCTGTGAGCGCCGGGTGACTTCCACGGCGGCCGAGGCCACACCAACATCCTGCTCGCGCCTCAGCACCTCCGGTTCCGCCCGTTCGGCAAACCGGACCAACACCGGCCCGAAGGGAACCGTCTCCGCCACCGGCGGCAGCAGATAGCCACCCGTCAGGTCTCCGCTCCCCCCCAGAATCCGTTCCACCCCGATCTCCGCATCGGCGCGGCGGGCCAGCGCGTTGGTCCAGTCGAGACGACGACGATCCAGTTCGTTCTCCAACCGGAGCACCATTGACGCCGGATCCCCGCCCGAAGCCACCCGTGCACGTCCCAGCCGGACCTGCGTCTCCAGCCAACGGACATCGGCAGCCACGAGGTCGGTGGTCATCCGGGCTGCGGCGGCATCGAACAGCGAGACGGCCAAGTCTCGTCGCAACTCGGCGAATCGCGCTTCGAGTCGTGTTCCGGCGGCCACGGCGTTCGAGGTCGCCAGTGCCCGGGCGGCCCGTTCCTTCCCCATGAGGGGCAGGCGCTGTTCGACGCCGTAGAAAAGGTCGCCATTCTCGCGGGCCATGGCGGCGTACCGGTACAGGCCCCCGCCCAGCATCACGGCCGGATCGGCCCAGCGCCGGCTGCCATCGGCGTTCAACCGTTCGGCAGCAACCGTGTGACCGAGACCCCGCATCTCCGGGTGTCGATCCCGCAGACGTTCGGACAGGCGTCGCACCAACTCAGCCGTGACCACCTCGGACGGTGGAGCGGCAGGGAGGGACGTTGAAACGATTCCAACCGCCGGTTCCGCGGCTGAAATCAATACCGTCCCGGAACAAAGTACCATCAGACCGACTTTGCGGACGCGGTTCCAACCGCGCCCGACACCAACAGAAATGGAAAACATGAAGCCATGGGAAGAATCTCAGGAATCGCCCTCAGACGAATCGGGGCACGCGCCGGCGCAAGGCACACCCCGGACGGGAGACCTCCCAGGCTCAGATCAGGAAGACGCGATCCCGCAGGAAGAGCGGGAGCGCAGCGGTCGAACCGCAGGAAGCAGACGGGACCAACGGAAGCAGCCGTTCCACCCGGGGATTCGGCAAATCGAGGAGCATCCACACCAAGGGAACCCACTCGGGAATGGGGTTCACCGGGGGAGTCGCTGGGAGCGCGGGAACGCCCGGACGAGCCGCAGAACTCTCCACCAGACAACACTTCGCCGAACAGGGAGCGGTCACCTCCGCCTTGCGGACGCAGCAGGCCGCGACGCCGCAATCCGCCTCGCCCGATGCCGCGAGCGCCGGCATCGCCCCGCACAACGCCAACCACAGCCCGAGAAGGGCTGCGATCGTGCGTTTGAAGAGAGGGAGCATGGGGAACGACCGCTTACTTACCCGCCAACTTACCGAGGAACTTGGCCGGTTCCTTTTCAAAGTCCGGCTTGCAGCTCTTGCAGCACAGCTTGATCTCCTGGCCCTCGTGCAAGAGCACCACCGGCTCGCCCATGCTGCCGAGCTTCTCGCCGGAGACGATGCACACATCCAGCAGATAGGGCTTCACTGCACCCGCCGCGCCGGCCGTTCCGCCACCGGCCGCTGGCTTGTCCTGGCAACCCGTCAGCAGCAACGCACCGGCCAACGTCATCCCGCCCAAAAACCGATTCAAAATCACGCTCATGACCAAACCCATAACCGATCACCCCGAAGCGCGCCTCAAAAATCTTGGGGCGGCCCGACGGTACTGGATCGGAGGGAGAGGGACTTCGCCGCAGGGAACGCCGTGTTGAACAACCACGACGCGACGGCCGCACCGTCCGGACCCGTTCATTCCCTCACGTCGTGCCCGTTGCGCCGTGGTTGTAAACCTTCCCTTCTGCGTCCGCGTGCACCCAGGGAATTGCCGCGGCGGAGCGGAGAAACGGGGATCCGAGAAGGATGCCGGCCAGAATCAGCAACGCTACCACGAGCCGGATCGGGTCCTTCCCTCCACGATTTGCTGGGGGTTGCCGGCGTCTTCGCCTGCCCCTCTCCTCCCTGACCCCAGGCCATTACTTCCCAAACGCAGCGTGCTTCGGGTCGCCGCCGGATTGCAGGTAGGCCACCAGGTTGAGCAACTCCTCGCCGTTCAATCCGTTGATCAGACCGGCGGGCATGAGCGAGACCGGATAGGGCTTCCGCCCCTTCACCTGGTCCAGGGCGACGGTCGTGGATTCCTCCGGGTTGCGGGGATCGGCGGTCACCACCAGACGCCCGTTGTCCACGTAAGCGCGGCCGACCAGCGTCGAGCCATCCGCCAGCGTGACTTCCTCACTGCCGTACTGATCGGAAATCACCTTGGACGGTTCGAGGATGTTCTCGAACAGATCCCGGAGCGTGTAACGCGAGGCAACGCCGGTCAGGTCCGGCCCGAGACCGCCCCCGGACCCATTGAACCGATGGCAGGTGGCGCATCCAGTGGAGTGGTACATGGCCCGGCCATTTTCGAAGTCGCGGCCCCGGATTCCATTCCCGGCGAGGGCAAGCGCCTGATCCAGCGTGTACGATTTTCCGGGTCCCTTGGGAGCGGCGAACTGGGTGTCGGCCGCGGCGGGCTTGGCCGTGGACAGGGTTTCAAGTGCCGTCCGCTCGGCGGGATCCGTCACGGTGGCGAGGGCATCCTTGCGGATGTTTTCGATGAAACCGCGGAAGCTGTTGCCACCCTGCCAGGGCGCTGTACGAGGGAACCAGCTGAAGAAGGATTTCCGCAGGGCAGGCGTCCATCCGGTCTTGGCCTCACGCAGGAGATAGGCGAAGGCGATCTGCTCCTGATTCGGACGGCTGGCGGCGGCCTGGGCAAACGGACCGGCATAACCCTTGTTGCGATCCAGCAACGCGTCGCTGGCGTAATGCAGGTCCGCGTCATTGGCCGTCAGCATGAGCGGCACCGTCTTCGCCACCACACCGGGAGCCCCGATGTTCACCAGGGTTCCAGCCAACTCCCGGTTCACCGCCCGGCTGGTCGAAGGATAAAGCGCGTCGAGACGCTGGATCACCGCCGTGCGAACCGTTCCCTCCGGAGCCCCCCGACGAATCAGGACCAACTGATAGGCGCGGATGGCCGCCAGACGGCCGGCCTCGTCGAGCTTCGAAAAATCCAGACGGTTGAGGGTCTCCATCAGACGATCCCGATGTTCCGTCGAACCCATCCGGGCCAGGGCCACGGCACCTTCAATCACCGCCCAGGGTCGCTTCTCGGAGAACACCCGGTCCGCCCAACCTGCAACCGGTTGACGTTCGATCGCCACACGGGCGGCATAACGGATCCAGCGATCCTCACTTGCCAGATGCGGCCAGGCCTTGCCCACCGCCTCAGGTCCGGTTCCGTCGGAGTGCAACGTCTCCAGTTCCCGACGGATCTGGTGTCCGGCGGTCTCCTTCGGCGCCGATGCGGGCGAGGTGTTGTCCGTGCCGGTATAGGTCACCCGGTACACGGCCGACTGCGTGCCACGCCCGCCGATGGCAAAATACATGGCTCCATCGTTCGGATGGATCAGCACGTCGGTCAGGGGAAGCGGACGACCACTGACGAACTCCTCTTTCTCCGCCTTGTAACCGGCCCCGTCCGGGGTGAGGTGGATGGCGTACATGGTCCCGTAGGTCCAGTCGTTGGCGAAGATGGCGTTCTGATACCGCGCCGGGAAGCGCGCGCCCTGTCCGGAGACCACGCCCGTGGGACTGCCCGGGCCGATGTCCACCAACGCCGGCAGGCTGTCCGGATAATAGGTCGGCCACTTTCCTGCGCCGGAGCGCCAGCCGAGATCACTGCCACTGGGGGCCATGCAGATCCGTGTCGGACGGTACCACGGCATGCCGGCGTCCCATTCCATGTCGGAATCATAGGTAAACAGATCGCCCAGGGCGTTGAAGGCAATGTCGTACTCGTTGCGGTATCCATAACTGATCAGCTCGAACGATTTACCGTCGGGATCCGTGCGACAGATATAGCCGCCGGGGGCGACGATGCCGCGGGCATGCCCGTTGGCGTCCCAGAGCCGGGTCACCACCTGATCCTCGGCCCAGGCCCGCGGAGCACGGGACAACTCCATGTGCTCGGGAAGCTGGGTATGATTTCCAATGGCGACATAGAGGGACTTGCCGTCGGGCGAGAGCACGATGCCGTGAGGACCGTGTTCGCCACCGCCATCGATGCGGCGAAGCATCTTCTCCTCGTCGTATTGATCGTCCCCGTTGGTGTCGCGCAGTCGCCACAGGCCCTGACGTCCACCCTGCTCATTGACCATCACGTAAAGACTGTCGAAGGCATAGAGCAGCCCGTGCGCGCCGCCGACTGCGTTGGTCAGTTTCTCGACGGTGGCAGGTGCCTGGGAACCCGGGGACGAAAGCGTCAGCCGGAACAACCCACCGCCCTGATCGCAGGCGATCAGCCGACCCTTCGGATCCACCGTCATGCTCACCCAGGATCCCTCGTCGCCCTTGGGCACCGCATGGATCAACTCCACCTTGAAGCCCGGGCGCACCTGGATCTCCTCCACCGCCGTCACGCGCGGTGGACCTGAGGGAGCACCGGCCCCGGCCAGGGCATCGCCCCAGGGTTCGGCACCGTACTGGGCGAGCACCTTCGCAGGTCTCCACTCCGACTTCCCGGGCACCTGCGCTTCCCAGGTTCCATCGGTTTCGAGGATCGTTTCCTTGCCGTCCGACGTCTTCATCCGCAGACGCGCCACCAGACCGGCAATGCTTCCCTCGTTCTTGCACTCGACCCGCAGTTCATGTTTTCCCGCGGTGAGCCTTCGGGTGAGGTTGACCTTGGTGGGGGCATTCCAGTCGGCATTGGTCAGCACCGCCTGACCGTCGAGGAAGGCCTTCGCCCCGTTGTCGCAGGTCAGGAAGATCATTCCCTCCTTCAGATCGG
>JBDNHZ010000087.1:0-6636 GCA_041688515.1 Verrucomicrobiota bacterium | reverse complement strand
TGGATCAATCTTGGCTCGTCCTCCGCCGAGACCGCCGGCCACCCAGCGAGGTCGCGGAGATCCCAAGTGCACCCGGAGGAATCAGACCTCCCTTGCTCGTCGCATTCGAGGATGTGACAAACTTCGCACCAAGCATGGACTTCTCCCGCGTCAAAACGTGCCAATGCCGATGTGATTCGCTCAGACTGAGTGGGCGTGATCGGTCGAGCGTCGGCTTCCTGCAGTCGGTCTATCTCGATTCGCTGCCGATGGGAATGCCGAGAATCCCTCGCGAAATCCGAGTCCAGCAAAACCGGCTTGAGGTAGTGTGGGAGCAATTCGGTCAGGCTTGGGTTTGCTTCGAACGCGACCAGCAGAGCGCATACCTGCGATGGATCATCCGGATTCAGCAGTCGCTGCGTCAGGCTTGCGAACCCGTTGAGAAGCGGTCCATTCGGGGTGGTGTCCAACTGGTGGAGGAGCCAGCCGATGTCTTCCAAGCGAACCAACGCCATCCTACCGAAGGTCAGGAGGCAGGCCTGCTCGCCTGGCGTTGGCAGCATCCCCAAGGCGATCTCGGCCATGCGCCGTCTGAGTTCCGTGTCCGTTGCCAGCCGATTTGCCAACGGCGACTGCCCGTGGCGACTCAGGTCGCTGTGGTGCCGAAGATGGCTGACGATCGCACGCACGAGGCTTCGAAGGATCCGGTCGTCGTCGAGAAAAGGCACGGTGGCGTCGAGAATCTTGTGCTCCAGTCCCTCGAACGGCTCGTAGCCTGGGTGCAATTGTTTCTGGATCTCGGCGACCCATGCAAGCCCCTGGAGCAGGTCATCGGGCGAAAGCTGTGGGACCCATTTTCCGCCGAGAAAGCTTCGATAAACATCCACCGTGGATTCCACGTTTGGGACCAGTGCTTTGAACAGTTCTGCTGTGGTGAGGTGACCTGGCCAGCAGGCCTTGAGGGCGATCCCGCGGAGATGGTGGTCCCGATCCGGTCCGGCTTCGCCGAGCGCTAGTGGGCGTAAGGCGCACACGGACGCCGGATCGCCGAGTTCGGCCACCGCCTTAGCCGCGTCCGTCCGTAAGTCTGGGGTCTCGGTTGGATCCAAGGCGATCTTCGACAGCGACGGGACCAGATCGCGCGTCTGACAGGCGACGGCAATCGCAATCGCGATCTTCCGGGCGTCTGTCCGGGCCGGTATGTCCTCCAAAAGCGGGCGAAGCGTTGTGGCAATCCCCGGGTACGCCAACTTGTGCAAGCGTCGGTGCAGGGTCCAGCAATCCGTGTTCACCTCGTCGCGGCTGAATGCAGCGAGGATCGCCTTGAGCACCGCTTCCTTCTGGTCTGGATCATTGGTCGCGACATCACTTCCCAGCAATGCGTCGGGTTGGACCTTCCGGAGATGTTCGAAAAGGGCAGTGTTCGGCTCGGCGGCCCAAGCTGCGGTCTCTTGCAGTTGTGGGATCAGTTTCTTGCTCGGGTCCACGGGCGAGGTGACCAGATCGAGGATCTGGGCAGGACCAAGGCATTGGGTCTTGAGATACCGTGCAGCCAGAAACTCGGCATAGGTCTGGTGCGCCCAGCCCAGCAGGGCTGCACCGCGGGAGCTGAAGAGACCCGAGTCAAGTACCACTCGAAGCTTCGCCTCAGTGACCTCCACATCGGCATGGTCAATGGTCACCAAGCCTTGGGCGAGTTCGGCAACGGAGAGGGTGTTTTCCGGGCGATCGACCTCGGACGAGTTGGTCCAGATGGCTGTGCGGCCGCCAAAAATGGCGGCGGCGGCGATGTGGGAGGCGATCTGGATGCGGTGTGCGATGGGCACCGCGTCCCGGTTGGAATCCTTTGACCTATCGCTCGGGTCCGAACACAACTCACGGCAGCCCGACTCGTAGATCTCCTGCAGTCGGCTTGGGAACGTCGCACCGCCTTTCCGCCATGCCTGCAGCAGAAAACGCAGTGTAATGGGACTTCGGGCGAAGCCCTGAAGATCCTTGGCGATCACCGCCTGAACAAACGCTTTCGGATCGTGTTCCTCCTCCCTTGCGGCCATCTCGACCTGATCAAGGGTCAGGGGTGCGAGTTCGAGAATCTTTACTTTCTCGTCCGGCCACTTGGTCTTGAGCCTAGCAGTCAACCCTTCCGGCCACTCTGCGGTTCGGCAAGCAATCCGGAGGAAAAGACGATTTACGGATTCGAGTTCCTCGAACTCTGCGGCCAGAAGTTTCGCCACTCCTCCAACCGACAGACGGCATTCATCCAGACTGTCCAGAAACAGGTGGAGGTCGCATTTCCCGGCACGCCAGTCCTTGAACTCGTCCGATCGGAAGACCTTCTCCAACAGCGCAGCATCGCTGCTGTATGCCGCGAGATCTCGTCGCAGAACCCTCGCCGTGGATCCCCCCGCAGCCTTCAGGGCCGCTGCGACAGCATCCTTTAGCGCGGAGCTCTTTCCGATACCCGGCTCCCCGAGAAGCACGAGGCAGGGGACCATGAGCAGTGATTCGAAGCCGACGGTTTGGGTGTGGCTGTGGCGGGACGCGAACGATGTTCCCTCGGGATCGAGCAGGAAGCCAACCGAGTCCAGCGACATCTCTCCATCCCGGGGAACCCAGTAGCGTTTCCAGTCATACTGTTTGGACTCCATCATTTGAGTGCTCTGGGTTTACCCGCAGACGAGTGCTAGGCCAACCGGGAAGCGTGATAATTTTGAGGGCCGTTACCACGGGCTAATCGCCCCCACGCCTCCGGGATAAAATCTCCAGCCGTGCGTCCCCGGGGACGCGGCGGAGAGACGAGTTCCCTGCGTACCCGGCGGTGAATCCGGTCCCTCTTCGTTTGGCCCATGCCGGCGAGCCGCCGAGCTGGACCACACTTTATTGAGTGTGGTCGTGCTTTTGCGGCCCGGGATTCGGCGCTCCCAAGATGCTGCTTGGCCTGTCGGGGCCGTTGGTTAGCCTTGGGCGCATGTTTCACTCGCGCCCGTTGATCCTGGTGGCCTGCCTGTTCCTGGCGGGAGTCCGTCTGTGGTCGCAGACCAACGCCGTGGCCAAGGCGTCTCCCGATGACGCCAAGTCGGTGGACCCGGGGCACTCGGCCCACGGGGAGGCGTTCAACGAGGGGCCGCGTCAGCGGGCGCGGCCGATGTCCGGGATGCCCGAGATCAAATTCGAGATCACCACCACCAACGAAGCGGCCCGGAAATTCTTCCTGCAAGGCGTCGGGCAGTTGCATGGGTTCTGGTATCTGGAAGCCGAGAGATCCTTCCGCGAGTCGGCGTTTCACGACACCAATTGCGCGATGGCCTACTGGGGCATGGCGATGGCCAACGCCAACAACAGCAAACGTGCCGCGGACTTCATCCGGGAAGCCGACCTGCGCAAGACCAACGTCACCCACCGCGAACAGCTCTGGATCGGTGCGCTTCACGACTTCCACAAGGATCCCAAACGAGACCAGAAGGATCGTCAGCGCGATTTCATCCAGGCCATTGAAAACATCGTCTTCGAGTTCCCGGACGACGTGGAGGCCAAGGCCTTCCTCGCCTTCCACATCTGGGATGGTCAGGGCCGGGGTTGGTCGATCGGAAGTGCGCAGGCGGTGGAATCCGTCCTGAAGGAAGTCTTCGCCGCTCAACCCATGCATCCGGCGCATCACTATCGGATCCACCTTTGGGACGGGGAAAAGGAAGAGTCGGCCATCCGCGCCGTGCCCTCGGCGTCGCGCTCGGGCCAGACGTCACCGGGGATTGCGCACCAATGGCACATGGCGGGCCACACCTTCAACAAGCTGAAGCGGTACCCGGACATGGCCTGGCAACAGGAAGCCTCGGTGCGGGTGGACAACACCCAGTTGATGGTCGATCGCCTGATGCCCGACCAGATCCACAACTACGCCCACAACAGCGAGTGGTTGGTGCAGACCTACAATTACATCGGTCAGGTCAACCGAGCCCTCGAGTTGGCGAAGAACCTGATCGAGATGCCTCGGCATCCGAAGTTCAACACCTTGGACAAACAGACCAATGGACTCCCCTATGACGCACGGGGAACCGCCCGTCAGGGACGTCGGCGTCTGATGGAAACCCTGCTGCGCTGGGAATTGTGGGAGGAAACCCTGCGGCTCGGACAGACCTGGTACCTGGAACCCACCGTGTTTGCCGAAGAACAGGGACGTCGGGCGCGCCTGCTCGGCCTCGCCCACTTCGGTGTGGGGGAACAGGAAGCCGGCGAGGGTCAGATCCAGGTGATCCAGGATTCCATGAAACGCCTGCGGGAAGAACGTCAGGCCAACGTCGATGCGGCCGAGGCGGCGGCCCAAGTCGAAAAGAAGGGACGCGGAGACATCGAGAAGGCCATGGCCGAAGCACTCAAGCGCACCAGCGAACCGCTCGAAAACCTGGAGAACTATATCGCCGAACTCAAGGTGTTCGCCGATGTGCGCGCCGGCGTGACCAATGACATGGCCAAACGTCTCGAAGACCTGAAGACGGTATCGAAGGAACGCCTCGCCGGATGGTGGTTGCAGATGGGCGATACCAACAAGGCCCTCAAGCTGGCCAAGGAAGCCGTCGAAGGCGGAACCAACCAGCTCCAACTTCTCGCCGTGCAAACCGGGATCCAATGGTCGCTCGGCCTCACCAATGAGGCGCTGACGAATTTCACCCGGCTCCGCGCGATGAGTGCCTGGGCGGATCCTTCGCTCCCGATCCTCCGACGTCTCGATCCCGTGGCGGCGGCGGCCGGTCTCTCCGGTGACTGGCGTCCGGTGCAGACTTATCCTTCGGACTCCGGGAATCGTCCGCCGCTGGAAGGGCTGGGATCCTTCCGATGGGACCCGCAGGCGGCACCCGCCCTGGATCTTCCCGGATTGGGCGGACGCAACGTGCGGCTTTCGGATTACCGTGGGCGTCCGGTGCTGGTGGTGTTTTACCTCGGTCACCGCTGTGTCCATTGCATGGAACAGTTGCAGTTGCTGGTGCCGCGCGCCGACGACTTCAAGGAGGCGGGCATCGACCTCGTGGCGGTGAGCACCGATTCCGTGGAAGGCCTCGGCAAGACGCTGGAGAAGGCTGGGCAGGAGGGGAAGTTCCCGTTCCCGCTCGTCGCCGATGCCGACCGCACCGCCTTCAAGGCCTGGCACGCCCACGATGATTTCGAAGGGGCCGCCTTGCACGGGGTGTTCCTGGTGGACGGCGACGGTCTGGTCCGCTGGCAGGACATCGGGTACGAGCCCTTCACCGATTTCCATTTCCTGCTGCCCGAGGCCAAGCGCCTGCTGGCCATCGGGAGACGGGGTTAGCTACTTCAGTGAGCTGAGGAACTCCAGGAGGTCCCGGAGTTCCATGGGGCTCAGCAGATCCGCCAGACCCTCGGGCATGGCGGAGAGGCCGCCTTCGGCCGGCTTGAATCCTTCGGCATAGGCCTGGTTGGGCCGGACGATCGATTCGAGCAGGTACATCCGATCGCGCAGTTTGCCGATGCCATCCAGCGATGGACCCACGGTGCCGCCATCGCCAGCGATCTTGTGGCAGCGGAGGCACTGGACCTGGGGATGGTTCTTGAACAGGACGGCCCCGCGTCCGGCGTCGCCGCCGCGGAGGACGGGCATCCGCAGGGCCATCGGATCGTTGGTCGGGATCCGCGCGAGCCACTGTTCGCGGCCTGCCTTCAATCCGGGCGCGGCCTGCTGGCGGGTCTCGGAGGCGCTGAGAACATCCAGGTGGAGCTCGGGTGGAAGCGTGCCGGTAAGCAACTGCTGAAGGCCTTCGGCAATCAGCGGATCGGCGTCGGCGTTGCCCAGTCGGGCCAGCGCTGCGTAGGCGGCCTGCACGACCGGCGTCGGCGTGCCGGGTTGAAGAAGTGGACGCAGGACCGGCAGCGCCGTGGACGCCTCCAGTCGATCCAGATGCGGGAGTGCGGCGGTCCGCAGGGAGGTGTCGCGGTCGGCGAGGGCCAGTCGGACGGCGTCGGCCGCCTGGAAAGCGTTGACCTGGGCGAGGAAGCCGATGATCGCACGCCGCAGGGCGATCGGGGTGTTGGTCTGACTGAATTTCTCGAACAGCGGTTGGGAAGCTTCCTTGGTGCGCAGCGCCGCCGCGGTGTCCACCAGTGCCAATTGTACTTCCAGCGGCGCGGGATCCCCCGGCACCACCACGCCGAACTCGTCCGGGGTCGATGGATTGAGGATCTCGTCGGCCACCCGGAGGAAGGCGCGTTGGGCGGGCGCCAGATTGCGTTTGAGCGCGGTGGCCTCGTCGTAGGAAGCAGAGCGCCCGAGATCTTCGGGCAGGAGGGGAAGTGCCGTCAGGCGTGTGGCGGGGGTGGCGCTGGCGGCGCGGTCGAGCAGCGGATTGCCGGTGCCGGCGGCAGGTGCGGCGGTCGGTTCAGCCCGGCCCACGGTGATCGTGGGGCGCCACAAACCGTTCACCCGATCCAGCAGCGGCGGATGTGCCCAGTCGCCCAGGGCACGCAGTGCGATCGCCCGGTGTTTCGGGGTGGGATCCCGCCGCTTGGCAAACGACGCCAACATCTGGGCGTGCTGTGGAGTGCCGAGGCGGAAGGCGGCGTCGATGGCGCGGGAGAGCAGGGCCGGGGGGCAATCCACCCGGGTGATCAACGCCGCCAGCGACGGGATTCCCGCGGCGACCGGAGCGT
>JBDNHZ010000086.1:0-3822 GCA_041688515.1 Verrucomicrobiota bacterium | reverse complement strand
CGTGGAGATCCGGAAATGGGTGGAGCCAACGAGCATCCCGAACGTGGCCCAGTTGACGATGCACTGGAGCTTTCCGGTGCCCGGCAGCCGGGATTTCCGATGGCTGCACGATCGGACGCGGACGTACGGGACGACCCGGTATTGAGGCGCTGCGGCGCAGGATTTTTTTTGGGGCGGGAGGTGCGACCGACTTACCTTGGCGCTGAACCTTCGCCACCGCCCGGATCTCGCACTTTCATCCTTCCCTCTGTGCAATCGGTAATCGGTGGATCAACCACTCCCCCGCGTGCGGGCTCGGGTCGGCCGTTCCCGGAAACAGGCTGGCCGGTCGGGGGGGCGATGGCCTAGCTTTCGTTCGTGAACTTTCGCTCCTGGTTTGCCGGCGTGCTGACGCTGGCTGCGTTCAGCGTTTTAGCCGCCGATGAACCGGCGAAGCTCCATACGGGAAAGCCCATTCAGGTCCTGCTGATCACGGGCGGTTGCTGCCACAATTATCCGTTCCAGTCCGCCCAGTTGACCAACGCGGTGGCGAAGCGGGCCGACGTGCAGTTCACGGTCGTCAATGAGGGGGGAACCGGGACGCGCGGCCAGATCGCCCTGTACGACAAGCCGGAATGGTCGAAGCCCTACGACGTGGTGATCCACAACGAGTGCTTCGCCGACACAGCGGACATCGACTACATCCGTCGGATCACCGCAGCCCACAAGGCCGGGACACCGGCGGTGGTGGTCCACTGCGCCATGCACACCTACCGGGCGACCTCTTTTGATGACTGGCGTGAATTTCTGGGAGTGACCAGCCGGTATCATGAGCACCAGAGCCGTTACCCGGTCCACGTTCTCAATCGCACGCACCCCACCATGCTGGGCATCCCGGAGAAATGGGTCACCGCGATGGACGAGTTGTACGTCATCGAGCGGATGGCTCCAGAGGCTCGGGCGCTGGCGACCTCGCGAAGCGAGAAGACCGGTGTGGATCAGCCGGTCGTCTGGGAGAACAGTTATCACGGCACCCGGGTTTTCGGGACCACCTACGGGCACTCAGACGATACCTTTCGCGACCCGGTGTTCCTGGAAATGCTCGCCCGCGGAATCGTTTGGGCGGCGAATCCGTCGAAGGAAGGCACCCGCTTCTTCCGGGTTGCTCCGCAGACGAAGTGATTCGCGGTCGGCCCACTCCCGGGAGGCGGGGGTGCAGCGAGTGGTGGACGGGATCGGTTGCCCGCGACAGGGTCCGAACCATGCACTCCCCTGATTCTGCTTCTCGCACTTCCATGATCGAACGTCGCCGTTTTCTGGGTCGATTGGGTTTGGCCGCGGGTTTCTTCGCCGTGCCCGGGCTGTATGCCGCAGCGCTGACCCGGACCCCGGCGCAGACGGAAGGACCGTTCTACCCGGACCGTCTGCCGCTCGATACCGACAACGACCTGATCGTCCTGAATGATTCCCTGACTCCGTCGGGTGGGATCGTGACCTGGCTAAGCGGGCGGATTCTGGATGCGCGCGGTGAGCCGATCCGGAATGCGGTAGTGGAGATCTGGCAGGCGGATGCCAACGGGGTTTACCTCCACAAGGGAAGTGATAACGCCGGGAAGCGGGATGCGCATTTCCAGGGGTTCGGACGGTTCCTGACCGGCAGCACGGGCGAGTACCTCTTTCGAACGATCAAGCCGGTCCCGTATCCCGGACGGACCCCGCACATTCATTTTGCGGTCAAGGTGCCGGGGCAGGAGAAATTCACGACGCAGTGCTACGTGCGCGGGGACGCGGGGAATGAAAAGGACGGGGTGCTCCGCGGAATCAGCGATGCCAAGGCGCGCGAGTCGGTGATCATCCCGTTCGCTCCGCTGCCCAAATCGAAGGCGGGCGAATTGGCAGCCCGGTTCGACATCGTGCTGGGCTTCACGCCACCGGCCTAGGCAGGGGCTGGCGTGGGGACTCCGGTGGCTCCCCGGCACGGATTCACTTAACCTGGAAAAAGCAGTTTGATCCGCAGTTGGTGCAGATTTTGACGGAGTTTGAAAGCGCACCCAACTCACCCTTGGGGCGAGTTTGCCGCACCGGTCTGAATCTGGGGTCCGCCGCTGCATCTGCGGATCAATAAACTGGGGCCTTCAGGCTCAATCCTGCCCACAGAGGACGGCCTCGATCCGACGCTGGAGTTCCTGGTTGATCTCATCCGGGGTCCGTTCGGCGTCGATGATGTCGAATCCGTAGGTCTGCTGGAGTCGGCGAAACGTGTCGCGCATCAGGGCTTGGTACCGGAGAAAACTGTCGAACATATCGCGGGAAAGGCCGAGATCCATGCCGCTTTCCCAGTAGTCGAGCGACTGATTCTTGGCGAAGACTCGCTGGACCAGAAGGTCGGGCCGAACCTCCAGGTAGAACACCGCATCCGGCGCGAGGGCGATCCCGTAGAGGTTGCGGATCCAGGTCTCATCCACCCCGCGGACCAAGCCCCGGACCATGAGGGTGTAGATGTATCGATCGGCGATCACCATTGAGCCGGCACGCAGGGCGGGCAGGATCGTGTTTTCGAGTTGGTCGGCGAAATCGGTGGCGTAGAAGAGCGAAAGGGTGGTTCGCGAAAGAATGTTACCCTGCTGGGCCTGTTCGAGTTCTTCCGAGACCAGGGTGGAGCGCTTCAATCCGACCTGAATGGTGTGGTGGCCGGTGGCCTCCAGCCACTGGACCAGACGCGCGATCTGGGTGGACCGCCCGGAGCCGTCGGCTCCTTCGACCACGATGAGCTTGCCGGTCAACGAATCGGAATCGATCCCCGGGATGCCCTGACCGTAGAAGCGCTTGGGCGTGACCTTGGGGATCAGGACGGAGGCACCGTCATGCGCTTTGGGGCGGTTCTTGCGGGATTTGCTTCGGGGCATGGCGGAGAGGGAATGAGGGCGGGAACGCAGTCGGTTCAGGCGGCCTTGGCGAGTCGGAACTGATCGAGGTGAACGTGGCTGTCGACGAGTCGGCGGACGATTCCCTGCTGTTCCTCGATCCGCTGGTTGGCGTCCATGACGACAAACCCAAACTCCGTGCTCATGGCCAGATACTGCTCAAAGATGCGGCCCTGGAAGATGCGGAAGCTTTCGTACGGATCCGGCGAGAGGTTGAGATCCATCCCGGCCTCGTGGTGCTTGAGGGTCGGACGATTGTCCAGGATGCGCAAAAGGGAGACTTCCAGACCGGCCTTGAAGAAGAAGGTGAGGTCGGGAAGGGCGGCGAAGTTGTACACCCCCCGGACCCATTCGGGTGGGCAACCCCGGACGACATCGCGGGCGTAGGCGGTGAAGATGTATCGGTCGCAGAGGACGAGGTAGCCTGCCTTGAGGAGCGGAACCAACTGCCGCTCGTAGCGATCGGCGAAGTCGGTGGCGTGAATGAGGCTGAAGGTGGTTGGGGTGAGCAAATTCTGCTTCTTGCCCTTGCTGGTGGCGGATTTCACCAGTGCGGACGAATTCCACTCGCTGAAGAACACCTTGAGACCCTGCATCTCCAGCCAGCGCTTGAGCAGGTAGATCTGCGTGGATTTGCCCGACCCATCAAGCCCTTCCACGGCAATGAGTCGTCCCGGGTAACCGAGTTCGGCGAACGTCTGCTTCACGGCGTGGAACCTTGGGGATGCGCGGCAGTGTGACAACGGGATTCTCTTGCGGGAGGCATCCGTCATCCGGGGGATGGTTGGGGCCTACTCTGGAGGAGGGGTGGGCTCGTTCTCCTCGAGGAAGTGATCCCGGAGCCGAAGCCGCCAGACCGCATAGACCCCCGCAGCGAGACCGGCGAAGATGACGCTGAAGATCAACTGACGCCCATGTT
>JBDNHZ010000085.1:0-47769 GCA_041688515.1 Verrucomicrobiota bacterium | reverse complement strand
GCTACCCCTCGGGCCGTTCGTAGCTGCCGACGTGAGGAGGCGGATGTTCGTGTTCTTTGCCTTGTCTGAGGTCCGCCTCGTGACCTCGGCAGCTACCCCCGTCGGGCCGTTCGTAGCTGCCGACGTGAGGAGGCGGATGTCCGCGTGCTTTGCCTCGTCTGAGGTCCGCCTCGTGACCTCGGCAGCTACCCCCTCGCGTCCGTTCGTAGCTGCCGACGTGAGGAGGCGGGTGCTCCCATGCTTTGCTTCGTCTGGGGTCCGCCTCGTGACCTCGGCAGCTACCCCCTCGCGTCCGGCCCCGATTCGCCCCTTCCCTTCAAAGGTCGTCGGGCCATAGTAGGACCGTCATCCCATGGGCGCATTGTATCCTGCCACTCGCGTGTCTGCCGCCAAGCCTATCGCCGGCATCGCCGGTCCACGCGCATTTCTGGCGAGTTTGATGACCGTGATGGTCGGTTTCAGCCTTTGCCAGGCCGCCGAACCCGCTCCTGCCGTCGCGCCAAAGCCTGCCCCTGCGACTCACTGGTCCTGGCAACCGCTGCAGCGCCCGACCGTCCCCGCCACCGGAAATCCCATCGACGCCTTCGTCACCGCGACGCGACAGGCCCATGGTCTCACCGCCAATCCACCGGCCGATCCGCGCGATCTGTTGCGTCGGATTCATTTAGATCTCACAGGTCTGCCGCCCACGCCCGACCAGATCACTGAGTTCGAACGGGATCCTTCGCCGGAACGGTATCGTCAGGTGGTGGACCAACTCCTGGCCTCACCGCACCATGGAGAACGATGGGCGCGCCACTGGCTGGATATCGTGCGCTACACCGAGAGCCAGGGCTTCGAGTACGATCATCCACGGGACAACGCCTGGCACTACCGCGACTACGTCATCCGGAGCTTCAACACCGACAAACCCTACGACCGCTTCATGCGGGAACAGGTGGCCGGCGATGTGATGGAACCCGTCACCGGCGACGGAATCATCGGGGCCGGACTGCTGGTATCGGGTCCCTGGGATCAGGCGGGCAACTCCCAGGCAAACGCCACCCAACGGGCCATCACGCGCGAGGAAGAGATGGAAGATTTGGTGAGCGTGGTGGGACAGACCTTCCTCGGCGTCACCATCCATTGCGCCCGTTGCCACGATCACAAGTTCGATCCCATCCCGATCTCCGATTACTACCGGGTCAAGGCGGTGTTCGACGGCGTGCGCCATGGCGATCGCGCGATCGAAGGCAGCGCCGAACAGAAGGTGCGGCAGACCGAGAAGGAACTTCGAACCCGGGAACTCGTCCAGGCGCGGGAACGGGTGCAACGGATCGAGAACCTGGGGATCGAACGCGCCACGGCTCAGGCCACGACCACGGCGGTCGAGGACGGTCCGAAGCCGTGGGTCAGTTGGACCTTTGACGGACGCGGAAATCCGGAAGTCCCCGGAGAAACGCGGGGAGGTGCCGTCGTCGAAGACGGACTTCTCACGCTTCCCAAGACCGGAGCCCATTACCTTTCCGCTCCCCTTCCCCGGGACCTCGACGCGCGCACGCTGGAAGCCTGGGTTTCCCTCGCCGATCTGGAGCAGTCCGGCGGCGCGGTGATTTCGATCGAAGACCTCAGCGGCACGCCCTTCGACGCCGTGGTCTTTGGGGAACGTCAGCGGCGCAAGTGGACCGCCGGCAGCGAAGGCTTCGCCCGCACCCGCGACCTCGACGCTCCCGAGGAGAACTCCACGCCCAACCAATGGATCCACCTGGCGGCGGTGTACGCGGCGGACAACACCATCGCCCTGTATCGCAACGGGCAACCCTACGGACGTCCCTACAACCCCGGGACGCCGCTGATCTCTTACAAGGCCGGCAAGGCCCGGGTGTTGCTCGGCATGCGTCACACCGGCGGGGGCAAACCCTGGCTCACCGGCGCGATCCGGCGGGCCGCCATCCACGACCGCGCGTTGAGCGCCGACGAGGTGGCCGCCGCCTTCCGATCGGGAGGACATGGCATCCCGCTGACCGAGATCCTGGCCCGACTCGAACCCGCCGAACGAACCGAGCGCGAGCAGGCGCTGGCGCAGATTGCCCGGGCGCAGGCGGCCCTCGCCGCGGTGGAACGTCCGCTGCCGATGGCCTATGCCGGCAAACGCGAGCAACCCAAACCCACCCACGTCCTGAAGCGCGGCGATGTGCTTTCGCCGGGCGACGTCGTCGCGGCCGCCGGGCTTTCGGCGGTGAAGAGTCTTCCCGCGGAATTGGGTCTTGCGTCGGACGCACCCGAAGCGGAACGCCGACGGCGCTTCGCGGATTGGCTGGCCGACCCGCGCAATCCGCTTCCTGCCCGGGTGCTGGTCAATCGCGTGTGGCAATACCACTTCGGCCAGGGTCTGGTGACGACGCCCAGCGACTTCGGCCTGAGCGGGGCGCGCCCGACGCATCCTGAATTGCTCGACTGGCTCGCCTCGGAATTCATCGCCAGCGGATGGAGCCTCAAGTCCCTCACCGCCTGATCCTGAGTTCCGAGACCTACCGCCAGTCCGCCGCCGCCCGCACCGAGGCCCTGACGGTGGACGCCGACAACCAGTGGCTCTGGCGCCATGCGCCGCATCGTCTGGAGGCGGAGGCGGTCCGCGACGCGATGCTGGCGGTCAGCGGCCGTCTCAATCCGCAGGTGGGCGGCCCGAGTTTCAAGGCGTTCACCAACTCCTCCTACGGCGCGACCTTCTATCACCTGTTCTTCCGCGATGAACCCGCCTTCAACCGGCGCACGGTCTATCGGATGAACATCAATTCGGGGAAGGAACCTTTCCTCGACGCCTTCGACTGTCCGGATCCCTCGGTGAAGACCCCGCGCCGCGGCGTGACCACCACCCCGCTCCAGGCGCTCGGCCTGATGAACGGTGAGTTCGTCCAGGCCCAGGCCAACGCCCTGGCTGCGCGCGTCGCCGCCCTCGCTTCGAACGATCCGACGCAGTCGATTGAACACGCCTATCGCCTCGCCCTCGGCCGCGCCCCCAGCGCTGCAGAACGCGACGCGGCCCTCGCCGCCGCCCGCGACCGCGGTCTGCCAAGCGTCTGCTGGGTCCTGCTCAACTCCACCGAATTCCTCTATGTCCAGTAACCGCCCGACCCCTCCTCGGAGAGACGAGCTCCGGAGGGACGAGCTCCGCGAGTCCCCATCCCCTTCGGAGGGACGAGTTCCACGAGTCCCCATCTCTCTCCCCCTCGGAGGGACGAGTTCCACGAGTCCCCAGTCTCCTCGGAGAGACGAGTTCCAGGATACGGACTCGCGGAGCTCGTCCCTCCAGCGGAGCTCGTCGATTTCCCGCCGCGATTTCCTTTCGAGCAGCGCAGGCGGGATTGGCGGGGTTGCCTTGGCCTGGCTGATGAACCGCGATCGTGCGCGTGCGGCGACGGGTTCGAGTGGACCGGTCCTGCGATCCTTGCATCACCCGGCCCGGGCGCGGCGGATCGTCCAGATCTTCTGCTGCGGCGGGGTCAGTCACCTCGACACCTTTGATTACAAACCGGAGTTGATCCGGATGGACGGCAAGACCCTTGAGGGAAAGGGCGAGAACCTCGGGTTCTTCGGTCAGCCGGGGCGGGTGATGAAAAGCCCCTACGAATTCCGTCAGCACGGCCGCAGCGGTTCCTGGGTGAGCAGCCTGCTGCCGCATCTGGCCGGATGCGTCGATGAGCTGTGCTTCATTCATTCGATGTATGCCCGGAGCAACAATCACACCCCGGCGACCTTCCAGATGAACAGCGGGTTCACGCTGAACGGATTCCCCTGCATGGGTGCCTGGTTGAGCTACGGGCTCGGCAGCGAGAACGAAAACCTTCCAGCGTTCGTCGTCCTCCCCGATCCGCGGGGCCTTCCCGCCGGGGGTTCCATCAACTGGGCCTCCGGATTCCTCCCCGCCAATCATCAGGGCGTTCCGTTTCGCACTCGCGGCGGCGAGCCGATCGCCGACCTGCGCACGCCCGCTTCGATCACCCCCGGCGCACGCAACGCCGACATGAACCTGCTCGCCTCGATGAACCGCTCGTACGCCGAGGCGCATCCCGGCGACGACGCCTTCGCCGCCCGTCTCCGTTCCTACGAACTCGCCGCCCGCATGCAGGCCAGCATCCCCGAGGCGACCGACCTTGATTCGGAACCCGAACACATCCGACGCCTCTACGGCATCGGCGAGGAATCGAACAAGGGGTTCGCGCGGAACTGTCTCACGGCCCGACGCCTGCTCGAACGCGGAGTGCGCTTTGTCCAGGTCATCAACGGGGGTGCCTTTGGCAGCCCGCGCATCAACTGGGACGGTCACGAAAATCTGCGTGAGAACCACGATACCCAGGCGGCCACCATGGACCAACCGGTCGCCGCCCTCCTCCACGATCTCAAGCAACGCGGCATGCTCGAAGACACCCTGTTCGTCTGGTCCACCGAGTTCGGACGCAGCCCGGCCACCCAGGGAATCGGGTCGCCCGGACGCGACCATCACCCGACGGCCTTCACCTGTTTCCTCGCCGGAGCCGGCGTGAAGAAAGGGTTCCACTACGGCAGCTCCGATGAAGTGGGATATTTCGTCGGCGAGAACAAGGTCACCATTCCCGACTTCCACGCGACGCTGCTGCATCTGCTCGGCGTGAATCACGAGAAGCTGACCCACTACCACAACGGGGTGAACCGACGCCTCACCGACGTCCACGGCGAGGTGCTTCAGGGTGTCCTGAGCTGAACCCATGAGATCCCGCGTCCCTTCGAGCTGCGGCGGACTGTTACTGGGTTTGTTCCTCTGCCCCGCCGCCTTCGCCGCCACGAACTCCACGGAGACCGGCGTCCTTCCGCCGGTCCCGGCCGATCACGCCGCCTTCCTCAAGGCCGGGGCCGCCCGCAAGGGCAAACCCGACCGCAGCCGCGTCACCGAGACCGACCGCCAGTGGTGGGCGTTTCAACCACTGCACCGGGTCGAACCTCCCCGCACCCGCGGACCCGCCGCCAGCCATCCGATCGACGCTTTCCTCCGTGCCCGGCTTGAAGCCATCGGGCTCGCGCCCAATCCGCCGGCCGACCGACGTCGTCAACTCCGTCGCGCCGCCTTCGGTCTGGTGGGAATGCCGCCGACTCCCGAGGAGACCGACGCTTACCTCAACGATCCTTCGCCCGACGCCTGGGCGCGTCAGGTCCGTCGTCTGCTCGACCGTCCGGGCCACGGCGAACGCTGGGCCCGGCACTGGCTGGATGTCGCCCGCTTCGCCGAGAGCTCCGGGTTCGAACACGACTACGATCGCCCCAACGCCTATCACTACCGTGATTTCGTCATCCAGGCCCTGAACGCCGACATGCCCTACGACCAGTTCGTCCGCTGGCAGGTGGCCGGAGACGAATTCGAGCCCGACAATCCCCGCGCCCTGATGGCCACCGGGTTCCTCGGGGCCGGCGTGTTCCCCACCCAGATCACGCTCAACGAGGTCGAGCGCACGCGCTACGACGCGATGGACGACATGCTGTCCACCACCAGCTCGGCCATGCTGGGGCTGACCGTCGGATGCGCCCGTTGCCACGATCACAAGTTTGATCCGATCCCCACCCAGGATTACTACCGGCTGCTCTCGACCTTCACGACGACCGTCCGCAGCGACATCGAACTCGATCTTGACCCGGAGGGATCCCAACGGACCAAGGAACAGTTCGCTCGCGAGCACGCCCCGCTCGTGGCCGCCCTGACGGAATACGAGCAACGCGGGCTCGGATCGAAGTTTGATTCCTGGGTCGCTGCCGGTGCACTCGGTGCCACTCTCGCCACCTGGGAACAACCGACCTTCGACGTCGCCTTGTCCCGCGCCGGAACCACCCTGCGCCCCCTCGACGACGGCTCTTTCCTCGCCGAGGGCAAGAACGGGGATTCCGACCTCTACACCTTTGCCACCACCGTTCGCACCCCCGGGCTGCGCGCCGTCCGGGTCGAGGCCCTCGCCCATCCGTCGATGCACCGCGGCGGCCCCGGCCGCGCTGACAACGCCAACATTGGCCTCAGCCGGATCCGCCTGTTTGCTTCGCGGGCCGACGGAGGTGTGACCAACGAGATCCGCCTCGTTCGCGCCCGAGCCACCTTTGAGCAGAACCCCTCCAACCTCGCGGTGGCGTCCGCCCTTGATGACAACCCGAAAACCGGCTGGGCCATCGATCCAAAGTTCGGCATGGATCACGCGGCGGTGTTCGACTTCGAACAACCCCTGGCAATCCAGGGTCCGGTACGGCTCGAAGTCCGGCTCGAGTTCGATCTCAACACCCGACACAACATCGGATGTCCGCGCCTGACCTTTTCCAGCGCCGTCAACCCGGGGCTCACCAACGACGCCATGCCGGCCGGGGTGGCCACGCTGCTCGACGATCTGCGCTCCCAACGCCGCAGTGCGACCACGCTGGCGGCAGCCGATCGCACGGCGCTTGTCGACTGGTGGAAGAAGACCGAGCCCGGTTGGCGCGAACGCAGCGCGCGCGTCGAGGAACACACCCGCCGCCAACCGAAACCCGCCCTGACCAAGGTGCTCGTGTGTGCGGAAGGTTATCCCGCCCTGCGCATGCACACGCAGGGCGCCGATTTCTTCAACGAGACCTATTTCCTCCAGCGCGGCAGCACCGATTCCAAGCGCGGGGTGGTCACGCCCGGCTTCCTCCAGGTACTCGGGCGGGACGATTCCAACCGCTGGGCATTCCAGCCGCCAGCCGGCGCGAAGTTCTCGGGTCGCCGCCGTGCCCTGGCCCAGTGGATGACCGATGTCGATCACGGTGCCGGAGCCCTGCTCGCGCGGGTCCTGGTGAATCGCCTCTGGCAACATCACTTTGGTCAGGGCCTGGTCTCCACCCCCAACGACTTCGGCACCCAGGGCACTCCGCCGTCGCATCCCGAACTGCTCGACTGGCTGGCCGGAGAACTGATCCGCAACGGATGGCGTCTGAAGCCGATCCATGAACTGTTGCTCACCAGCGAAGCCTACCTTCAAACCAGCACCACCGACGCCGCCCGGATCCAGGCCGATCCTTCCAACGTCTGGTTGTCCCGCTGGACGCCGCGGCGGCTTGAAGCCGAGGCCGTCCGCGATTCACTCCTCGCGGTTGCCGGCGTTCTCGACCACACCCGTTTCGGACCTGGCACACTCGACCCCGCCAGCCGACGGCGCAGCGTCTATTTCACCGTCAAACGCAGCCAGATGGTCGGGGCCATGCAGTCGTTCGACGCCCCGGAACCGTTGGTCAGCCAAGGCACCCGACCCACCACCACCGTCGCCCCCCAGGCCCTGTGGCTGATGAACAGTCCCCACGTGCGATCCTGGGCGATCGCCTTCGCACGTCGCATCGACGCCGGTCCCATGCAACCGGCCGCCGCCACCGTGACCCGTGGTTATGCCCTCGCCCTCAATCGACCCCCGACGTCCGTCGAAGCCGACGATGGCGCTGCCTTCCTCCGCGCCCAGACGGAACGTTATCGCGCCGACGGCAAACCCGATGCCCGCGAACTCGCCCTGGCGGACTTCGCCCAGGTGCTCCTGAGCCTCAACGAATTCATCTATGCCGACTGATCCGTTCCCCATGCCCGGGGCCGCGGGAGTCCCCGCCCGCTCGGGCAATGGCCTTCCATCGCCCCTCATGCATCGACGCGAGATGCTGCGTCGCGCCGGGGGCGGTGCCGGGTTGCTGGCTCTGGCCGGTCTCATGGGCGACGCCGGGATGTTGGGCAACGCCGCCCGGGCCGCCGCCGCGGGAAGCGATCCACTCGCACCGCGCATCGCCCATTTCCCGGCCAGGGCCAGGTCCGTCATCTGGCTGTTCATGAACGGCGGTCCCAGTCAGGTGGACACCTGGGATTACAAACCCGAGCTCGCTCGCAACGACGGCAAGGAGTTCGCCGGGTTCGACAAGAAGACCGGATTTTTTGCCGACTCGGTCGGGCCGCTGATGAAGTCGCCCTTTGAATGGGCGCAACACGGCCAGAGCGGTTCCTGGGTCAGCGATCTGTTCCCGCACATGGCCCGGCACGTGGACAAGATGGCCTTCCTCCATTCCTGCCACACTGAATCCAACAACCACAGCCCAGCGCTGTTCATGATCAACACCGGCACGACCCGCATGGGCTCGCCGTGCGTCGGGTCGTGGGCGACCTACGGGCTCGGCAGTGAGAGCCGCAACCTGCCGTCGTTCGTGGTCATGAGCGACCCCCTCGATCGCGGTCTTCCCAAGGGACACGCCTCCAACTGGGGAGCCGGATTTCTTCCCAGCGTTTACCAGGGCACCTGGCTCCGTCCGAAGGGCGATCCCATCGACAACCTACGTCCGCCCGCCGGCATGCCCGCCGCCGCCCAGCGCGCCCAGCTGGATTTGCTGGCCCGACTCAACCGCGGTCAGCTCGCGCATGCACCGGCCGACGGCGAACTCGGGGCCCGCATCGAGAGCTTCGAACTCGCCTACCGCATGCAGGCCGCCGCTCCCGAGGCCTTCGACGTCGAGAGCGAACCCGAGGCCCTCAAGCGCCTCTACGGTCTCGATCAACCCCACTGCAAACACTTCGCCGCCCAATGCCTCATGGCCCGGCGCATGGTCGAACGTGGCGTCCGCTTTGTTCAGATCTATTCCGGCGGCATGGACAACCAGCGATCCTGGGACGGACACGAAGATCTCGTGGGCAATCACCGCGGCTTCGCACGCGAGACCGACCAACCCATCGCCGGGTTGCTCGCCGATCTGGAGCAACGCGGGCTCCTTGAGGAAACGCTGGTGGTGTGGGGCGGTGAATTCGGACGTCTGCCCGTGTCCCAGAAAGGAGCGAAGCCTGGACGCGACCACAACCCGCACGCCTTCACTTACTGGCTCGCCGGAGGGGGAGCGAAGGGCGGTGTCCATTACGGAGCCACCGATGAACTCGGGCACAAAGCCGCCGTGGACAAGGTCAGCGTGAATGATCTGCACGCGACGATCCTGCATCTCCTCGGCTTCGACCACGAAGGCCTCACCTTCTTCCACAACGGCCGCAACTTCCGCCTCACCGACGTCGCCGGTGAAGTGGTGAAGGCCGTGCTGGCGTGAGAGCGGGGAGGGAAGCCCCTGCTCCCCGACCTGCGCGGAGCGTCCTGGAGTGCGCGTGGCGTCAGCCACCGCTTTGGTCGTGGGGCGATCGGACGCCGTCCTGACAAACCTACCCACCGCTCCTCCGCGGCAGTTTGCTATTTCTCCGCCGCTCGGGCGGCGGCGATGCGCTCGCGACAAAAGGCGTCGAAGGCGAGGCGCGATGCCGGATCTTCGAAGGCCCGATCCGGGAGGATGAGGGCCTGATCGGAAGAGACGCACAGGAAGGTGTGCGCCCAGCCCCGTCGAAGGTTGCGGATGGCCGCCCATTTGATCTCGCTTCGGCCCAGGCTGGATTCGCTGACGAAGTGCTCGGGGTACACCGTGAATTCGATGTCCCGGCCGAGTCCCGACTGACGCCGGAACAGAACCAGGGGAGTGATCACCACGAAGAACCCGATCCACACGGCTGCGAAGGTGAGGCTGCCATGGAAGGCGAGCAGAGGGATCGACTGCGCATAGCCGTCACGGAACAGGGTCCAGCAGCGGAACCCGGTGAGTCCCACGGCCACCACCCAGAGGAACGGATGGCGGACCAGGTGGAGGACCAACCAGCCGAGCAGGTCCCACCGACCGAGGTTGTAGCGAAGGGTCTTCGGGGTCATGTCATCCACGCTTGAGCTTGGGTCCCTTGGGGGTGTCCTCGACGATCCATCCGGCGGCCTTGATCTCGACGCGGAGGGCGTCGGACCGGGCGAAGTCCTTGGCCAACTTGGCGGCGGCCCGTGCCTCGGCCAGGGCGACGATCTCCGGCGGCGCTTCCTCGGTGGGCTTGCCTCCGAGTCCAAGCACCCGATCCACGCGTTCCCAGGCGGCGAGTTCCGACGCGGCGCGAGTGGCATCCATCTCACCGGAAATGAGCGCCCGATTCTGTTCCCGCACCCAGTCGAAGACGACGGCCCAACCGCGGGAGACGTTGAGATCGTCGTCCATCGCCTCGGTAAACGCCTCGATCAAGCCCGGGGCGGCGGGAGCGACGGTTCCAGCGGCACGCTCACGCAACTTGCCCACGCACTCGTCGATGCGGGACAGGGCGGAACGGGAACCCTCCAGTCCGGCGAGGGTGAAGTTGAAGGTCTCACGGTAATGGGCGGACATCAGGAGCGAGCGGATCTCGCGTCCGGAGAACCCGCGCCCGACCAGATCCCGCACGGTGTGGAAGTTGCCGAGGGACTTGGACATCTTGCGTCCCTCGACCAGCAGGTGGGCTCCGTGGAGCCAGTACTTCACGAAGCGCCGGTTCTTCGACCAGATCTCCCCGGCGAGCCCGCCGGAGCCTTCGCTCTGGGCGATTTCATCCTCATGGTGCGGGAAGGCGAGGTCCTCGCCGCCCAGGTGCAGGTCGAAGGAATCACCGAGGAGAGCCATGCTCATCGCGGAACATTCGATGTGCCAGCCGGGGCGTCCTTCTCCCCAGGGACTGGGCCAGAATACGGCACCATCGTCGGGCACACGGGCCTTCCAAAGGGCGAAATCGGCGACGTTGTCCTTGTCGTATTCATCGGAGGCGACGCGTTCGGTCGGGCGCTGGTCATCGAAGTTCAGATTGACCAATTGGCCGTACTGACAGGCGCATCCGGCCCAACGTTCAGAATGGCGGTAACGATCGATGCTGAAATACACGGAGCCATCGGCCGCCTGATAGGCGATGCCGCGCTCCACCAGACGGCGGATCAGTTGGATCATCCCGTCAATATGGGCGGTCGCGCGCGGCAGGTGATGCGGCGGCAGGCAGTTCAGGGAACCCAGGTCAGCCAGGAAGGCGTCGGTGTACCGGCCGGTGAACTCGGCCAGCGACTCGCCGGTTTCGTGGACGCGGCGGATGATCTTGTCCTCCACATCGGTGACATTCATGACGTGGGTCACCTGATAGCCGCGAAACTCCAGGTAGCGCCGAACCAGGTCCGCGAAGACGAAGGTGCGGAAGTTCCCAATGTGACCGAAGTCGTAAACGGTCGGGCCGCAGCAGTACAAACCGACGGCTGGGGGCGTCAGCGGCACGAAATCCTCGACCGATCGCGTCAGCGTGTTGTGGAACTTCAATCCCATAGGTTTCGGCGCGGGAGCCTACCGAAACGGAGCGGCGACGTCTTCGAGGATTCTCGGGGCAGGCCCCCCGGGGCGCATCTTGACACCGCCCCCAATGCGAGAAGTGGGAGCTCGGACCTTGCCGGGCAAATCCTGGGGGCACGGTCCCGCATGGCGGGACCGCTCGGGCTCGTGGTGCACAGCAGCGGGCGAGGACGCCCGCGCTCCCAGGGGGGCAGTGTCAAGATGCGCCCGCCCCCCGTCCAAGCCCCTCATTGCAGATCGATCACAACCCACTCATAATCCTCCCCATGAAAAAGCTGATGCTCGCCCTGACTGCCACCGTTGCGGTGGTCTGCTCCGTCCTCGCCGCCGAGGCCTGGTCCACCGACTACGCCGCGGCCCAGGCGCTGGCGAAGAAGGATGGCAAGGTCATCCTGATTGATTTCACCGGATCCGATTGGTGCGGTTGGTGCATCAAGATGAAGAAGGAAGCCCTCGACCTGAAGGAGTTCACCGATTACGCCGGCAAGAACGTGGTCCTGTTCGAGGCGGATTTCCCCAACAAGAAGCCCCAGTCCGATGACCTGAAGAAGCAGAACAAGGATCTCCAGAAGAAGTACGCGGTCTCTGGCTTCCCCACCTTTGTGCTCGTCGATGCCGACGGGAAGGAACTGGGCCGTCAGGTAGGTTACCTCAAGGGCGGGCCGAGCGCTTTCGTCAGCAAGATCGAGGAATGGAAGAAGTCGTCCGCCAAGTGACGGACCTCAGCGCCGGAAAGAGCGCCCTGCCCAACCGCGAAGCCCTCCTGGCGGCGGCCCGTGCCGCCGCGCGTTTTGCCTATGCGCCCTACTCCAGGTTCCGGGTGGGTGCGGTGGTGATCGCGGACGACGGTCGTCCCTTCAGCGGTTGCAACGTGGAGAACGCCAGCTACGGCCTCTGTCTCTGCGCCGAGCGCAACGCGTTGTCCTCGGCCATTGCCGCCGGCGCCCGCGGTTTTCAGGCCGTGGCTGTGGCCTGTCTCGACGCCGATTCGAGCCTGGGTGCCAACGGACGTGCCCCCTGCGGTGCCTGCCGGCAATGGCTGCTGGAACTCGCTCCGGACGCCGTCGTGCATCTGGATGGCGTGGAACGGACGTACACCGTGCGCGAACTCCTCCCGCTGGGATTCACCCTCGGGTGAGAGCGGACGCAGGTCAGACTTCGTGTGTCGGGGCCCGTTCGAATGGAAGTCAGAGTCTCCTGACGTCGTCTCCTACCCATAGGAGACGAGGTGACGAGGCTCATTCTGTTCCGGGGGGCGCATCTTGACACCGCCCCCGCCCGACAGACATCCGCCTCCTCACGTCGGCAGCTACGAACGGCTCGAGGGGTAGCTGCCGAGGGAACGAGGCGGACCTCAGACGAGACGAAGCACGTAGACATCCGCCTCCTCACGTCGGCAGCTACCCAGACTCGTGTCGCCGCCCTACTGATCGGGGGCACTGTCAGAATGCGCCCCCGGGCACTGGAAACTCTCCTTCCGCTTGAAACGGACTGCCGGAATCGGAAGTCTCTCCGCCCTGTCTTTTCGTATGCCTGTGGCCTCCGTCGCTTCTCCAGTTCCCGCCGCGCCCGCGCCCACTCCGGCCGTGCTGATGGCCGATCCTGGGACCGCGGGACTTCAGGTCATTGCGTTGACGCTGCTGGATCGTCTGGTGGTCGCCGCGCATCGCGCCGGATGCCAACCGATCGTCGTCGTGAGCAAGGGTCCTCCTCCCCGACTCATCCGGGCGGAGGCGTTGGGCATCCGGTTCCAGGTGGTGCCCACCCCGTCCCGACTGAACGCCCGCACCCTGGTGGCGGACACACGGTTGTTGGTCCTCGCCCCGGATCTTCGAAGACTCCTGGCCGCGGGAGGTCGCTTGGTCGACGCCGAGGGAAGGCCGCTTCCCGCTGGAATCATTGAACGGACGGGGCCGCTCGTCCGGGATCCGTGGGCCGGACTCCCGGAAGTCAAAGCGACCGGGGTGGCAGTCGGAATCACGGACGAAGCCTCCGCCCGCGCCGCCAGCGAAAAGCTCTGGGCCTCACTCAGCAGCAGCGCCGACGGCACGGTGGACCGCTATTTCAACCGGCCGATCGGACGCTGGTTGATGTCGCGGTGGTTGGTCCACACGCCGGTCACGCCCAATCAGATTTCGATCGGGGCCACGCTCCTCGGGGTGACCGCGGGGACGATGTTTGGAATGGGGGACCCGACGCTTTCGATCGCTGCCGCCCTTCTCTTCCAATTCTCGGCGATCATCGACTGCGTTGACGGCGACGTTGCACGGGCGGTGTTCAAGGAATCACCGCTCGGCAAGTGGCTCGACCTGATCGGCGACCAGGTGGTTCATGCCTCGATTTTCGCCGGGATCGCCTTCGGCCTGTGGCGGCATGGGACGGATCGCCCGCATCTCTGGCTGGGCGGCAGCGCGTTGATCGGCGGATTCATTTCCTTCGCCGTCATCCTTCGAGGGATGCGTCGTCCGGGCGGATCGGACGGTCGCCTCCAGAAGCTGATCGACGCCGCCACCAACCGCGATTTCTCGGTGCTCGTCCTGACGCTGGCGGTCGCGGATCGCCTCGGATGGTTCCTCTGGATGGCGGCCATCGGCAGCCACGTGTTTTGGATTCTGGCCTTGGCGCTCCAGTTTCCGCGCCGTGCCGGAACGGTTTCGTCCCGATGAAACCGGCAGTCAGGCTCGGGCTTCGGTTGGGTCTTCTCGCCGCCGGCCTGGGGGCGTTTGGATGGTATGTCGGACGCAGCGGGATTCAGGAGGCCTTTGGAGCGTTTGCGAGTCTGGGGGTGCTCGCACCGCTGGTGCTTCTTCCCTATTTCCTGGTATACGTCGTCGACGCGGTTGGGTGGCGTCTCACCTTTACGGGCCGCATCCCGGTGGGGTTCGCCGTCTTCTGGCGGATCCGGTGGATCGGTGAAGCGATGAACAACGTCATCCCATCGGCCTATGTCGGAGGGGAGGCACTCAAGGTCTATCTCCTCCGCCAACGCGGCGTGGATCCGACGATCGCCACCACCGCCGCCGTGGTCTCCAAGTCGGCGCAGACCCTCGCGCAACTGATCTTCATCTGCGCGGCGGCGGCGATCTTCCTGCAGATCGCACCCGACGTCCCCTGGCTGCGCAAGAGTCTCAGCGGCGTGCTCGGTGGGGGTTTGGCCGCGCTCGGGGTCCTCTTCTGGATCCAACAACGTGGCGTGTTCGCCACGGTCCGGCAGATCACCGGTCTGTTCGGCTGGAAACCCCGCTGGCTGGAGTCACGTCGGAAGAAGTTGGAGGAAACGGACGCCACCATCACCGGCTTTTACCGGCATCAACGCGGTCGATTCCTGGCCAGCGCCGGCACGTACCTTACCGGTTGGCTGCTCGACTCCACGGAGATCTACCTAGTGTCACGTCTGCTCGGGCAACCGGTCACCGTGGCCCAGGCCCTGGTGCTGGAGGCCTTCGTCGGAGTCGCCAAGGTCATGGGGATGTGGGTGCCCGGATCCATGGGGGTTCAGGAAGGGGGAATCCTCCTCATCGGCCGGACCGCAGGTCTCCCGGAACCCCTGTGTATCGCCTACGCCGTCCTCCGCCGAGCTCGAGAAATCGTCTTTGTCGCTGTCGGCTGGATTCTTTTCTACGCGAGCGGCGCGCGGGGACGGACCGGATAACGCCCCCGGCCGCTGGGTCGCAGGGAGGGGAAGAGCGGGCGAGCACGCTCGCTTTCAACGACGCCCCGATTGCGATCACACTTTGCAAAGTGTGATCGCTCCCGGATCGCCAGACGAAGCAACGCACGGAGGCATCCGCCTCCTCACGTCGGCAGCTACCCAGGTGGGTGTCGCCGCCCAACTGATCAGGGGCCGCGTCAAGATGCGACCTCGACGTCACACCCCGTAACGTCGCCGTAGCCAAACGGCGACCTGGCGGGTAGCGTCAGGGGTGGATTGCGCTGTCATTTATGCCGCCGGCCGGGCAACCCGGCTGGGGCCTGGTTTCGCCAACACGCCGAAGATCCTGTTGCCGGTGGCCGGACGGACCCTTCTGGATCGGCATGCCGAGAACCTGGCGACCGTGGGCGTCCGAAACCTGTTCATCGTCACCGGCCATTGCCGCGAACAGATCGCCGCCGTCCTGCCCGAGCTTTCCGCCCGCCACGGGATCTGGATCTACGAACTGCACAACCCGGATTTCACCGAGGGCAGTGTCATCAGCATGCTCGTGTCGCTGTCGGTGATCGAACCGTCCGGCAAATCCCTGTTGGTCATGGACGGGGATGTGCTTTACGGACCGGCGTTGCTCCGGCGCCTGATCGATTCGCCCCAGCCCTCCACCCTGCTGGTGGACTTCGGGGTGGAAGCGCAAGACGACGATCCCGTGCTCGTTCCCATCCGCAGCGGTCGCCCGTTTGATCTGGTCAAGAAATGGGTTGGCACCGCCGATCGCGTGGGCGAGTCGGTGGGATTCTTCAAGGTTGCGGGTGAACATCTCCCGATGCTGGCCGCCGAGACCCGTGCCCGCACCGCTGGGCTGCGGCGGCGTGATTCGCTCGATGACGTCCTGCGAGCCCTCACGGTGGCTGGCTTGTTTGGCTACGAAGACGTGACGGGCCAACCTTGGACGGAGATCGATTTCCCCCACGACGTCACGTATGCGCGAGATGTGATCATGCCCGCCCTGGCGGCGGAGGGATCGAAGGCCGCACGGTAGGCTCCATGCGCTTCGGGATGAAGGGTGCGGACTTGGATTCCCCTCCATTCAGGGAATGACGCCGCCCGGGTACTCAACCACCCCGGCGTTCCCCGATCACACAGGCCTCGTTCTTGTTCGCGCAGAGTCGTGCCAGGCGGAACTCCGCACACAACGGTGCCAGTTCCGTCTTCAACCGATCGAGCTTCGGGTATTCCGCGACCCCCTTGAACTTGATCGTCACCACAAATCGTCGGGCCCAACCGCGTCGCACCCAGTCGATCGCCAGTCCAATGCTCCGATCGGGCGCGGCGATGACATCGCAGATGAGCCAGTCCACTGGAGCGGCCGGTTCGAAGGTGAAGGCGTCGCCGCGGTGGAAGGTCACTTTCGGATGGCGCATGAGGTCCTCCCGGAGCTCGGACCGATCGACGGCCGTCACCCGGGCACCGCGGCGGGCGGCCACGTAGGTCCAACTGCCCGGGCTGGCCCCGAGATCCACCACGGACTCGGCCGCGGCGATGCTGGCCCCCAGACGCAGCTCGGACTCGACCAGCTTTGCAAACGCCCGGCTCGGCGCGGTCTTGTCCTCCGCCACCGGAATGCGACCCGCCGGAAATGGGACCAGGCCCGAACGCCACTCGTGAGCCATCGGAGCCGGGGCCACCGACAACACCGCCGCCTCCGGCGACGTCAGGAGCAGTTGGAGCCAGGACTCCCCGGTCCGGACCGGTTGTGGATCCGTGGTACGCCCGCGCAGCCGTTGCCGGCTGCGCTTGCGCAGGATTTCAACGACCGCTTCGTCGATCAGTTGGCATCGGTGTTCCCCGGCGGAGCCCCGTCCGTAGCAGGGGACGACGTGCATTCGCCAGGGTGCGTCCTCGCGAAACTGCGTCAGGATGCGGGAGGCAAGGCTCTCGGCAATGACCCGAATCGACGGCACGAGGACGGATTCTGCGCCGGGCAACGCCTGGGCAGCGAACGCCATGACCGGAGGCGGAGTGGTGAATGTCCCCGATGAAACGCCCTGAAAACCGGGAGCCAACGACATCAGGGTCTGTCCCGGAAAAGCCCGTTTCAGCTCGGATTCGAGAAGGGAAACGGAGTCCTCGGGGCTCCACCAAGCATGCATCCGAAAAGAAAAAGGGAAGAAGGAGGGGTTGGGGTGACCGACGGGACTCGAACCCGCAACAACCAGAACCACAATCTGGAGCTCTACCATTGAGCTACGGCCACCAACAAGAGGCGCGAACGCTAGAAATGGGCCGTCGCCCCGTCAAGTCCGGGTTCTGAATGGATTTGAGGCGAGGACGCCCGCGGTCCCGGGAGGGGCGGTCAACCGGAGCGGTCAGGGCCGGCGGCGGTAGAGGAGCGTGAGGACGGCCGGAAGAAAGGTCAGCCCGGCGATCATGCAGGTACCGGTGCCGACCGCCATGACCCAGCCGAGGCTCTGGATGCCCTGGTGTTCGCCCACGATCAGGCTTCCAAATCCCGCGATGGTGGTCATGCCCGACACCAAAACGGCCTTGCCGGTGCTCTTGCCGAGGATGTCCGGGTTCCGTTCTTCGGCGAACCGGTTGAGGATATGGATCCCATTGGTGACCCCGATCCCGATGACCAGCGGCAGGGTCATGATGTTGGCGGGGTTGAAGGGAATCCCGATCCAGCCCATGAACCCGGTCATCCACAAGGTCCCCACCGCCACCGGCAGAAGGGCCAGGAGGACCGGACCGACGGATCGAAAGTGGAGGAACACGAGGATCGTGATGGCACCCAGCGCCCACCAGGCGGCTTCCACATATGAGTTCTTGAGCAACGAAGTGTACTCGTACAACTGCACCGGGGTTCCGGTCACCTTCGGTTCCACCGAGCGCAGTTCGCGCACAAAGGTCTCCTGTTCGACCCGGCTCCACACGTCGTGCTTTGGGTACACCTGGACCAGATGTTTGCCCGTCTTGCCAACGAACCGGTTTCGCAGTGGACCCGGCAGGTCAGCGATGGTCAGCGGACCCGAATCATCCTGATCGCGGATGGCCGAGAGGGTCTCCTGCACGTCCCCGAGAAAGGCTCGTTGGAAGGCACCCAACTTGGCGGCGTTGGCGTCGCGATCGCCCCGGAACATCGCCACCCGCAGTTCCTTCACCGCGTCACGGATCGACCGAAGACGGGTTGCCAGTGCCGGATCGTCGGTTTTGGCCACTTCATCCGCCGCCAGCCCGAGATAGCCGGCAAAGCCAAACAACCGCTGACTCAGGTCGGTGAGGTCCACCGGACCTGCATCCACCGGCGCGAACTTCAAGCCCGCCAGATTCGATCTGGCTTCCCGCACGAATTTCAGTTTGTCCGTCGGGTCCTCCGACAGGTACCGCGCCATCGAATCGGTCGAGGCGACGCTCGGCAACGCCTTCAGTCGGCTCTCGAGCTCCGCCGCGTGCTCGAGCGAATCCGCCACGATCGCTCCGAACAACACCGACTTTTCCGACGACGCGATCAGCTTGTGTTCAAACACCACGGCCGGCAACCCGGCGCTCTGCATGTTCAGGAGGTTGTAATCGAAGTACACCCGCGGCAACCGCACCGCCGCCAGGACCGAAAGGGCCAGCACCACGCCGACGACCGTCCACGGGCGATCCAGCCAGTACCTTTCAACACGCGCACGAAACTCGGGCACCTGCGTCGGTTGTCCCTTCACCTCGGAGGACGCGAGCGCATCGTCCTGCACCTGCCGGCGTCCCGTGACTTCATCCAGGCGATTCTGACGTTTGCCCCGCAGCAGCAGGACGGGCAGCAGGGTGAGCATGGGGACGAGACACAGCAGGAGGCCGCCTCCGCTGATGATCCCCATTTCCTGAATACCCCGGAAGTCGGTCAACGACATGGCCAGAAACGCGCCGGCGGTGGTGAAGCAACCGGTGAAGATTCCCTGCCCCGTGTACACCACGGCCTTGAACATGGATTCCTGTTCGGTGCGGCCATGCCGCAATTCCTCCTCGTAGCGGGTCACCAGGTGAACGCCGAAGTCGATCGCCAGGCCAATCAGCATGGGAGCGAAAGTGATCGTCAGGATGTTCAGGTGGCCGACCACCAGAGTGGTATAACCCATGGTATAACCCAGTCCCACCACCAGGCAGACCATCGCCTTCAATGGCCGCCCCGTCTGCCGGTAGGCCACCACGAAGATTCCTGCGCAGATCACCAACGACAGGAGCGTCGCCCGGATCGAGTCGGTCTCCGACTGATTCATCTCATCGAAGCTGAGCACGCCTTCGCCGGTCACCCCAAGATTGACGCCGGGCACCTCGGCGCTCACTTCCGCCACCAAGACCCGCAATCGACGGATCGCAGCACGGTTGACCCGGCCCTGTCGCGAGAACCGGGTTTCTTCGATGCGCTTCTCGGAAACCTCGGCGGGCTTGCCCCGGATCCTCTCCCACCAGGACGGCTGCAGGTCGGACGCCGTCACCTTCACGATCGGAGGTTTGACCGAGACCAGATAGATCCGCCCGCCGCCCAAGGTGATGTACTTCGCCCGCTCGGCTTCGGTGCCGCCGCCGAAAAGGGCCTCCACTCCCGGGGACGGTGGCGTGCCGGGGCGGGAGAGAGAATCGGTCGCCATCCGGAGCAACCGTTCCATGGCGGGCAACGCGGCGAGGAACTGGTCGGTCTTTTCGCTCCGTTGGTTCCCGCTGGTCCGGATCAGCTGGTTCACCTGCCGGAACAGCGCCGCCATGTTCGTGGCTCTCGTGAACTGGTCCATGAACGGCCGGTAATCCGCCAGCGCCCGTGAGAACTCGACCAGGTTGGTCTGGGGAAAGAACAGCAATGCCTTGCGCCCCATCAGCCGCAGGTCGCCCTTGTAAAACACGTCCCCGAACAGGTTGGTTGGGTTCCTGGAAGTGGACTCCGCCTCCAGACGCGCTCCCAACCGTTCGACGACCTGGCGGTTCTTCTCCGGTTCATCGCTCTCCACCACGACGACCAGGTCGTCCTGGCTGGGAAACTCCCGAAGCATGGCCAGGAAGTTCCGGTGCGACGGCTTGTCCGCCCCGACCAGGGCGTTGCGATCCATGTCGAACTCCAGGCGGAGAACGGTCACAGCGACGCAGGCGACGAACAACAGCAACTGCGGCCACAGGAACCATGCCGAATGTCGGCACAGCGCACCGGCCAGCCAAGAGAGCGTGCGGAGGGCCACGGAGGGTTTGCCCGGCGAAGTCATCGGCGCTCACCCCCAGAGCATTGCCCGGCGGACATCCCGTCCACCGACAGACCACGACCATTCAAGAACCCGCAGCAATGCATGAGTAGAACAGAACCTGCCATCGCCTTCGGGGAAAGTCAGGAACGGGATTCTGATTAACTGAGATCTTGGTACGGATTCCTCCCTCCCGGCACACTGCGCGGCAGGCATGCGCTCGCCGATGCATCATCAACCCTCCCGATCCGTTCCCTTCATCATCACGATGGAGGCCTGCGAACGATTCTCCTACTACGGACTGGTCTCGATCCTGATGTTGTATCTCCAGAAGGAGCTCAAGCTCGGGGAGGCGCACGCCAAGGAAGTCGTTCACCTCTTCAAGACCGGGGTCTATTTCCTGCCGATTCTCGGAGGGTTCATCGCCGACCGCTGGCTCGGACGTTACCGCACGATCCTCGCGCTCTCCGTGTTCTATTGCCTCGGTCATGGTTGGATCGCCATTACCGACGCCTCGAAAAACGGGCTGCTGACCGGGCTCGCCCTCATCGCGCTCGGCGCCGGGGGCATCAAGCCCTGTGTGTCCGCCTTCGTTGGCGATCAGTACGGACCCTCCGCCAAGGATCGGTTGTCCCGGGTGTACGGACTCTTCTACGCCTCCATCAACTTCGGAGCGATGTTCGGGTTCGCCCTCATCCCGTGGACCCGGGATCACCACGGCTATCGCTGGGCGTTCGGCATTCCCGGAATCTTCATGGGCATTGCCGCCGCCGTCTTTTGGGCGGGGTCGAAGTCGTACACGCGCGTCCCCGTCGCCCCGAAACCCACGGAGGGCGGCGGTGCCGACCTGGCCACCGTCGGACGCATCGCGCTCATCCTCTCGCCGGTCCCGGTCTTCTGGGCGCTCTACGACCAGATCAATACCAGCTGGGTGACCCAGGGCACGCGCATGACGCCGTTCGACGTGCTCGGTTTCCGCTTCGACGCCGAACGGATCCAGTCCGTCAGCGCACTGCTGGTCTTGATCTGGGTGCCGATCCTGACCTTTGGCCTTTATCCCTGGGCCAACCGCCGCGGATGGAACCTCACTCCGCTCAAGCGCATGGGCGCTGGCTTCATCTTTGCCGCCCTGTCGTTCGTGCTCTGTGCCGGACTTCAACAACGGATCGAAGGCGGCGCCACGCTGTCGTTGTCCTGGCAACTCCTGCCCTACACCGTGCTGGAACTGGGGGAGGTGCTGGTCAGCGCGACCGGACTGGAGTTCGCCTATGGCCACGCCCCCGAACGTTACCGGGGACTGGTCATGAGCCTGTGGCTGCTGTGCACTGCCCTCGGCAATTTCCTGGTGGCCGCCATCACGCGCATCAATTCCACCGTCGTCCACGCCAGCGGCACCGGTGAGTTCCTCTTCTACGCCGGGTTCATGCTGGTGGCGGCCGTGGTGTTCACCCTGATCGCCCGAAGCGCCGGGACGACTTCATCTGGAGGGGCGAGCTCCGCGAGTCCGTAAACGTTCCCAACCGGCCGGTGCCTCGTTCCCTCGCCACCTACCCGAACGCGATCCGGAACACCTGCCCTCCGTCCTTGCCGTTTTCCGCGGAATCGCCAGTTTTCGACCGTCTCACGACTCACCCGGTCCGCTGCATTCATGCACTACTTCACTCCCAGCACACCCGACGGCGTCATTTCGGACATCCGCTTCACCGCGCCCGGGCAATTTGCCTGCACGGCCCAGTTCGACGTACCGGATGCCTTTCGGCACCGGATCGAGTCGGGCTCCCAGGCGGTGTTCGCTGCGCGCAGTCGGATCTGTCGGCTGGGCATCAGCATCTCGCCGGCGGGACCTCCGGTGATCGAGGGGAAGCGCGCCACGCTCAACCTGACGGGCCGTGCGACCATCGCCTCCTACCAACTCAACTCGCTGCTTCAGACGTGTCTGGTACCGGGTGTGGGCATCGGACGTCTCGTCGCCTGTGATCCGATGCAGTTGTGCGGAGCGAATGAAGCGCACCAGGCCTTGATCGAGCGCAAGCTTCTCCTTCCCCGCGGCTATTCGCTACGGGCCGATGGTTCCGTGGAATTCTCACCGCAATTCTGCCGGTATGAATTCCCTGCACCGATCAATCGGGATCAACTGTTCGCCGTGTTGAACCGGCACTACGGCAAGGAACTGCTCAACACCCTGCAGATCCGGCACACCACGGACTCGCTTATCCTGCAACCGGGCGAGGGGTTGATCACGTCGTGCGCCATGTTCCTGCACCAGCACTACCTCGTGCTCGATACCGAACCGGCCCATTCCGCCGCCCATCTCTCCGCCCGGATTCTGGACCCGGTTGAAACCCGTCTCTCGAAGGTCTTCCTCGAGTTCGAGAACACCTCGGATGCCGTCGTGGTGAATCCGCGGGCACGGGCCCTGATCTACCGGGCGGACCAGCGCGATCATCCGGTCCGCCCGTTGGTCAATGTCGGAGCCGTCGGCCCGGAGGAACGCGTCCAGACTTCCTTCGACCAGATCGAGGCCCTCTTCACGACGGCTCGGAAACTCGCCGGGGACGCCCCCGGCCGCGTCGTCTGCGAGTATGAGGAAGGCCCCGTTTCGGTCGGGGAAATTGTCACCTCCCTCAACACGGGATCGGGCGGGGCCCGTTGCGTCTTCCACGCGCCACGGCACGCCCTGCAACGCACTCCCGAGGCCATGCGTCGCCGCGCCCGGGATCTGGCCACGCACAACCGGCTCCCCACCGATCGACCGATCACCCTGTTCTCCGAGTACTTCCCGGACACGGTCGAGTTCCCCGAACTTCTCTCCTGTGCGGCGTCGGGAAACCTCAAGGCCCTGATCTTCCGTCAGGCCTCGGCGGAGCGCGGTCCATTCTTCTCGGAGCGCGACCATGTCCGCATGGCGGACCTCGCGGATTTCGGCACGGAGATCTATTGGAGCAACCCGTTGTTTAAACACGTGGCCAAGCTGACCCAAAAGGAGCGACGCACCTTCTTCGTTCCCGAGGATCGGGTGGAAGAGTTTCAGGATTCGGTGGTGATGGCGGTATACGGATCGGTAATGGACCTCACCGACACCGATCAGAACCGCCTGGCCGCCATGCTCAGCCGCTTCAAGCAACTGTTCGGCACCAGCCTCGCGTTCCTCACCGGGGGCGGGGGCGGCGTGATGAAGCATGTCTCCGAGTTGGGCACCCAACTGAACCTGATGATCGGCAACAACTATCTGGAGAACGCCGACCAGAACATCGATCCGTCAGTCGGCTTCTATCAGATGTTCCAAGGCGGCTCGCGACACATGCGCCAGCGTTGGTTCGAAGTCGCGCGCTTCCACCTGTTCTGCATCGGAGGCGTCGGAACATTGGAGGAGATCGGGCTCACGCTCACCGACATCAAGCTCGGGCTGCTCAACCGTGAACCCATCATCTTCTTCGGACGCGAGACCAACGACCTCTACTGGAGCGCCCTCGCGACCCAACTCGTGCGCATGGTCGAGTCCGGTCGCGCTCCCCGCTGGATCACCGACAACATGCTGGTGACCGACAATCCCGACGAGGCGATCACCTTCTACCAACGCGTGCTGCAGATTGCCTGATGGGGCGGCGTCACCGCCGATCTCAAAAGGAATTTCCCGCGGCAGGGTCTTCCCCCTCAGGTGCATCCACTCCCTTGCCCGCCGACCCGGGCTCCCCAATGCTGGGGCGATGCGAAGCCTATTCCAGGCGGTCCTCATGGGGATCACGACGGCGGCCCACCTCGGAGCCGCCGAACTCCATGTCCCGGCCTTCACCGCCTACACGCTGCCGGATGCCAACGCCGCCCGGATCTCCGAGCGCGGCGGCGTCCGCAACTGGACCGACCCAGCCCAGTCGGTGAACTGGTACGGACAGATCAACACCACCGGATCCCTGACAGCGAAGCTCCAGTTCCGATTGCCCGAGGGAGCCGAATCGAAGCTGAAACTCACTGTCGGTGGAACTTCGCAGGAAGCCACCGCCCGCGGCGGCAAGGAGGCCACCACGGTTGCCTTCGGTTCCTTCGACCTTTCCAAAACCGGATATCACCGGTTCCAGCTGGATTCACTCAATCCGAAGGGACGTCCGGCGGGGGACCTGGAGACGCTGCTTCTGGATGGCCCTGCCCTGGAGAAGGCCCATTTCAATCTCAAGGAACGGCGAAACGCCGCCTCGGTCCACCTGAGTTATACCGCGCCGGCTGGAACCAATCTCTCGGCGTTCTACTGCGAGGTGACCGCAGTCGAAGAGCCGGTCACCACCTTCTATATGGCCTGCGGATGGCATCGCGGCTATTTCGGCATGCAGGTGAACAGCCCGACCGAACGCCGCATCATTTTTTCCGTCTGGGACAGCGGCGGAGAAGCGGTGGACCGAAACAAGGTGGGCGACGAGAACCGCGTGAAACTCATGGACAAGGGCGATGGTGTGTACACCGGCGACTTCGGCAATGAAGGGACGGGCGGTCACAGCCACCTGAAGTACCCATGGAAGACCGGAGACAAACAGCGGTTCCTCGTCACCGCCCAGCCCACCAACGAGACCTTCACCATCTATTCCGGCTATTACTACCATCCCGACAGCCGCAAATGGATGCTGATCTCGTCCTGGAAGGCACCCAAGGAAGGAGGCTGGCTCAAGCGTCCCCATAGCTTCAGCGAGAATTTCTGGGGCAGCACCGGTCATCTGCCCCGCAAGGCCCTCTATGGAAATCAGTGGGTCCGCACCGACAAAGGCGACTGGATCGAGATCACCGAGGCGGGCTTCAGCCACGATGGCACCGGCAAGGCCGATCGCCTCGACCGCTTCATGGGCGTCGAGAACGGCCAGTTCTTTCTCAGTCACGGCGGCTTCCTTGAGGGGTTCACCCCCTTCGGCCAGAAGTTCAGCCGGGCCACCACCGGCAAACCGCCGGCGGACCTCGACTTCGTGAAGTAGGGGGTCCCTTTCGGAGATCGGAGTGATCAGACCGATCCGCCCATCCGGCGGGAGCGGGCACGCCAATAGCCGAAACCGACCAGGCCAAGGCATCCGATCGTGGCGTAGTGTTCCGGCTACGGAACAACGGCGGATCCCAGTTGGATCTGCCCCCGGATCTCGCCTTCGGGGAATTCCGCCGTCTGAATATTCACGTACCACCTCCCGAAGAACAGATCTGCTTCCTCGGCGGGAGTCAGGATGACGAACGCGCTGTTGACGGGGCCACCGGTGAAGCCGATGACCGCATTGAGCGGGATGACCACCGACCCGGCCACGCCCGGCACTCCCAGGTGGATGTTGGCCGCGGTGATCCCGCTCGACAGACCGCCGACGAGGGCTCCCAGACTGAACTCCTGAGTGTCGGTATCATAAAGGCCCGTTGCAGAGCCCCAGCCAGAACTTCCATTCGGCGGAACCTCCTGGCCTCCGTTCAGGTTGATCGCGTGAAAGGAGAAGAGCGCCGCCTGTGCTGAAGCGAGGCCGATGACGCCCAGGGCAGAGAGGAAAGAGAAGAGGTTCACAGCAATGACAAAGGCTCCAACTTTCGCTGTCGCCCGTCAATTCCGCTGCTACTTCCCAAACCCGAACACCGACTTCAACAACTCGGTAGTCCGGGCTGCGGGCGTCTCGCGGATCCGACGTTCCTCCGCCGCCACCTGCTTGAAGAGGCCGTCGAGCGCCTTCTCGGTCACGTATCCATCGAGATCCAACTCCGGCACCCGGACGAAGGGTCCAGCCAGCTTGACCTTGTCCGTGATCTGCTTGTAGGCCGCGGTCGCACCGCTGGCGGCCGTCGCCTTCTGGACGATGGGCAGGAACTTCTGGGTCAGCTCCGTCTGGGTCGATTCCCGGAAGTAAACCGTGGCGGCATTGTTCGATCCGCTCAGGATCTTCTTCGCGTCGGCCACCGACATCTTCTGGAGGCTCTCCTTGAACACCGTCGCTGCGGCCGGCACGGCCTGCTCCGCCGCCTGGTTCATGGTGGTGACGAACTCGTCCGCCACCCGATCCTGCCCCATCGAACGTAGGGCCTTTTCCACCGCCTGGAATCGCTCCGGGAGCGGGATCTTCACGTTGAGATTGGTCAGGAATCCCCCGCTCTTGCCGAGCGAACCCACCGCCTGCTCCAGGCCCTTGCCCAGGGCTTCCTTCAATCCACGGGTCACCTGATCCGTTGAAAGGTCGGCCAGAGTGAGTGTCGGCGTGGCCACGGGCGCGGCATTCGCCAGGGCAGCCGTTCCGGGCACCGCCTCCACTACGCGTTGCAAGGTGTCCAGGGCCCGCTGACGCGCAGTCGGCGCATCCGGGATGACCGGGACCGCGCCCGCCAAGGGCTTCGACGCCTCCACCGTCACGGGAACCGGCGGCGGAGTTGGGACGGTTGGAGCCGCAACGTTGGGAGGAGCCAGGGTCACTTGGGCCGACGCGACCGTCGGGACGACCGGAGGAGCCGCGGGGGGCGCGACAACGGGCACCGCAGGGGGTGCCGGGGGCACAGGCGGAGGGGACGGCGGATCGTTCTTCCCGCAACCGACCAGGAGGGACGCCACCGCAAGCCAGGGAAGCAGGTCGATCTTCACGCCCCAGCTTACCGCCCTCGGTAATGACTACAAGCCATGGGAAGTCCCCATCCGTGTTCCGCGCATCTGGACCCTGCGCCTCCTGGGACCACGGGCGTCCTCGCTCTCTTCGAGCTGAGTCCTGGAGGGACGAGCGAGTCCCCATCGCCGCAATGATGACGATCACACATTATAAAGTGTGATCGCTCTCCCGCGTCGCTCGGAGAGGACGAGGCGGTTGGTATTTTGCCTGGTGTGGACGTAGGTCTCGTCCCAACTCTCGATCGGGCTGCAACTGGCGGAAGCGATCCTCCGGACGAGGATGTCCGTCATCGCCCAGGAACAAGCCCCGGAGCGCGGGGGCGGACGCGGCTTCCTGCGCGAGCAACGAAAGCCCCGAGGCACCGGTGGCGATCAGGAAGGACCGGAGCAACGAACCCCAACGACGATGATTCATGGCCAGAGATGATGTTGCCAATGATCGCACCGGATTGGCGATCGCGCCTGGCAGACATTTTGCCGGGCGTCGCCAATCCCGGCACAGGCCCGTTCAGATCTCGACCTGCATGCCCAACTCGACGACGCGGTTGGCGGGCAGCCGGAAGAAGGCGGTGGCGCTCTGGGCGTTGCGGGCCATCACGGCGAACAGGTGCTCGCGCCACAGGGCCATGCCGGCCCTGCGGGCGGGAATGATGGTCTCGCGACTGAGGAAGAACGTGGTTTCGGTCTCCTTGAATTCGAGCCCCTTCTCCGCACAGATGTTGAGCACCATCGGCACGTTGGGTTCCTCGAAGAACCCAAAGCGCGCACGCACCCGCCAGAAGCCATGCGGCAACTTCTCGATCTCCACCCGCTCGTCGTCCGGGACCCGGGGATCTTCATCCACCTGGATGGTGAGGAAGACAACCCGGCGATGGAGGACCTTGTTGTGTTTCAGGTTGTGCAGGAGGGCCAGCGGCGTTCCGTCGGAACTGCCAGCCATGTACACCGCCGTTCCCTCCACCCGCGCCGGCTGCCGGCGTTCGATGCTCTCGATGAACTTGTCGGCTGGAATTGAGGTGGATCGAACCCGATCCCAGAGCAACTGACGTCCGCGCTTCCACGTCGCCATGAGGGTGAAGAGCAGGATGCCGATCGCCAGGGGGAACCAACCGCCGTGGGCGATCTTCAGGGCATTGGCACCGAAGAAGGAAAACTCGATCAGCAGGATGGGAACGCAGACCAGCGCTGCCACCCACCAGGGCCAGTTCCAGAGCCGGCGGGAGGCAAAGAAGAACAGCAGCGTATCAATGCCCATCGTCATGGTCACCCCGATGCCGTAAGCCGCGGCTAGATTGGAGGACGTCTTGAATCCAATCACCAGGCTGAGACAAACGAGCGCCATCGCCAGATTGACGTGCGGCATGTAGATCTGGCCTCGCTCACTTTCAGAAGTGCGCTCAATCGCCAAACGCGGGATGTAGCCGAGCTGGATGCCCTGCATGGTCAGGGAAAACGCTCCGCTGATCAGCGCCTGCGAGGCGATCACCGCCGCGCCGGTCGCGAGGATCATCAGCGGGATCAACGCCCACTTCGGGGCGAGATTGTAGAAGGGATTGTGGGCTGCCAAAGGATCCGTCATGAGCAGCGCTCCCTGCCCCAGGTAATTCAGGAACAGCGCTGGCAGGACCATGCCGAACCAAGCAATCCGAATCGGCTTCCGGCCAAAATGTCCCATGTCGGCGTACAACGCCTCGCCCCCGGTCACGACCAGGAATACCGATCCAAGAATCGGAAACACGTGCCAGCCCCCTTCGAGAAAGAACCGGATGCCGTACCAGGGATTCAGGGCCGCCAGAACCGCCGGTTCCCTGAGGATTCCGCGCACACCCAGAACGCTGATTACAACGAACCAGACGATCATCACCGGACCAAAGACTCGTCCCACGGCTCCGGTCCCAGCCCGCTGGGCCAGGAAAAGTCCGGTGAGGATGACCACGCTGATCGGCACCACCCACGACTTGAGGGTGGGTGCCAGAACGTTCAAACCTTCGACCGCGCCCAGGACCGAGACGGCCGGTGTGATCATGCCGTCGCCGTAAAGCAGGGCCGCCCCAAACAGTCCCAAGGCGACCATGATCTTCGGGGTCCATCCGATCCGTCGATCCGCCCCCCGTTTCTCCGGGAACGCCAACGAGAGAAGGGCCAGGATGCCGCCCTCGCCCTTGTTGTCGGCCCGCATGACGAAAACGATATACTTGATCGAGACGATCATCACGAGGGACCAGAAGAACAACGACAGTACCCCGAAAATGTGCTCCCGGGTCAGGGTCATTTTGTGAGGTCCGTCAAAGCATTCGCGGAGCGCGTAGAGAGGACTGGTGCCGATGTCGCCGAAGACCACGCCCAGTGCGGCCAAGGCAAGACCGGGCAAACGGGAACGACCGGAGGTATCAGTTTGCATGGGGCGCATTCAGGCTGCGGTTGGCGGGCGCGAACGGGCGTTCACCCGGTTCCATGACTGCCGACGGCACCTCGACCTGACGCTGGGGCACCTGCCCCGATGGCAGAACCTGAATTGAATCTTCATGGCAAACACGGCTGACGCTCCCTCAAGGGCAATGTCAGGCCGCGACCCAGCGGTCCGTGTTCATGCCCCTTTCCATGCCTGCGAGGTTAGCTGACGGGCTTGGGCTGAAAGGTGCCCTGGCTTCCGGTTGCCCGGTCGCGTTCGCCCCGTCCGATTCTTCCAGGGAAGAACCGGAATCTGGTTCCCCCGCGCCCGGCTTCTGGAGACAGCCGGGCTTCGGCGAGGCGCCCGGTATCGCAAAGACCGCCCCGGGTGTCAAACTCCCCGACAGGCTGCGTTTCCCGCCTGCCCATCCGCCTGAACCGGTCTATCGTGAGCCCCTCACGTGACTCACGATCTCGATGTCATCGTCCTCGGAGGCGGCGCTGCCGGCCTGTTTTGCGCCCGCGTTGCCGGCCTCAATGGACGCCGCGCTGCGGTGCTCGAACACCAGTCCCGCGCCGGCAACAAGATCCTCATCTCGGGAGGGGGCCGCTGCAATTTCACCAACCTCGGTGCCACCGCCGCCAACTACGTCACCCACGGCAGTCCTCACTTCCCGAAGTCCGCCCTCGCCCGCTACACGCCCGCCGATTTCCTGCGTCTCGTCGAGCAGCACGGCATCGCCTGGCACGAGAAAAAGTTGGGCCAGTTGTTCTGCGATCAGAGCTCCCGCCAGATCCTCGCCCTCCTCGAAGCCGAGTGCGCCGATGTCGGAGCCCGCATCCACACCGGTTGCCGGATCCAGTCGGTGACCCGGGCGCACCCGGCAGAGGTGCGTCCCTGGGAAGTGGTCACCTCCCAGGGCACCTTTCGTGCCTCCAGCGTGGTGGTGGCGTGCGGTGCCCTTTCCTTTCCCAAGCTGGGTGCCACCCCCTTCGGATACGACCTCGCCCGGCAGTTCGACCTCCGCGTCATTGATCCCCGCCCAGGTCTCGTTCCCCTCACCTGGAATCCGGCTGATTCGGCGGTGTTCAGCGAGTTGAGCGGACTGGCGATCGAATGCGAGGCGCAGGCCGGTCCGGGCACTCCGCGCTTCAAGGAGGCGGTATTGTTTACCCACCGCGGCCTGAGCGGCCCCGCGATCCTCCAGGTTTCTTCCCAGCGCGAACCCGGCAGTCCAATCCACCTGAATCTGCTGCCGGGAATCGACATCCCCACCTGGTTCACCGACCGGCAGCGGTTGACCCAAACCCCGCGGCAAGTGCTGCGGACCGTCTGGCCGGATCGCCTCGCCCAGGCCTGGTGCAGCCGGGGCATCCCGGATCGTCCGCTGGCGCAACTCTCCCGAAAAGACCTGGAATCCCTGGGCAGACAACTCGGGCAATGGACCATTCAACCCGCCGGGGATGAAGGCTACCCGAAGGCAGAGGTCACGCTGGGAGGAGTGGATACGGCTGAGCTCTCGTCCAAGACGATGGAGAGCCGGAAGGCACCGGGACTCTTCTTTATCGGCGAGGTGGTCGACATTACCGGGTGGCTCGGCGGCTACAACTTCCAGTGGGCCTGGGCCTCGGGTCACGCCGCGGGCAGTGCGGCCTGACTGGGAGAGTTCCGAGTTGCCGGTTCCCAGTTGCCAGACTTTGGATTCCAAAAGTCTGGGAACTCCGCCCCTTCCGCCCCCGCCGGTTTGGGTGGAGCTGGCTACGGTGCGAGCAGGATGCGGTACCATCGTCCGACACGGTCCGCCGCCGAGGAGTCCGTTGCCGGTGGGCCAGCGTCGATCCACTCGACCGTATTTCCGGTGCCGACGATGGGCGGGAAGGCGGTCCTCCAGGTCGAGAAGTCGTCGGAGTACTGGACGAAGTAGTTGCGATTCTGAAGGGTAGGAAATGCCAGCTTGAAGGTGCCGTCTTCCAGCCGGGTCGCGGCATTCCTCATGAACACGAGCATGGAGCCGCACACGCCATCGACGGTGGTGGTCCGGGTCGGTTGGAACACCGATCCCGAAGCGGGGATGCCCAGCTCGCCCCCGCCATTCCAGCCCCAGCCATAGAGCGAGCAGTCGTTGCCGACGGCCATCGAATGGGCTCGGCCTGCGGCGAACGAGGTCCACGCGGTCACCCCCGGAGGCATCACGACCTTGCGCCAGCCCGGATCCTGTCCGGTCGCATCGCCCGAACCGAGTTGCCCATACAAATTGCTACCCGACGAGTAGAGTTGGCCGTCGTCGCTCAACCCGAGAAAATGCTGCTCGCCGAAGTCGAGATCCTGCCATTTGCGAACGGCGGCGGGTCTCAGCAAGAGTTCTACGATCACCGGAAGGTTCCCGCTTGAGGTTCGGACGAAGTAGATCTCGCCGCGATCGTCCAGGAGGAGGACGCCGTGGGTACCCACGCGCATCCTGGTCCAGGCCCCGGCAGGACGTTTGAGGCGGTACGTCAGCAGGCTCCACCCGCCTGCAAACAGGTAGAGCGTTCCCTCCCGGTCCAGCGCGGCCAAGAAGGACCAGGCAAAGCCCGCATCGACCCACGGCCCCCCTGCAGATTCAGCCGTCGGCTGCCGTTCTGCATTGGAGGTAGGTGTTCTTTCCGGTGGCGAACACTCGCCCACTGGCACTCAGCATCAGGGTATGCTCGTCTCCCTCGGCAATCGCCACCAGATTCGTGGCATTGACCGGAAAGGGCGCTGAAGTCGGGGTCTCGATCACCGGCGGATAGCCCTCGACGCCGCCGAACTCCACGGTGCCGTCGGAACGAAGCACAGTCCACCCATGGGAACCGACCGCGGCGTCCACGGCATTGGTGACCCGTGCGGCGGCCGACTGCCAATCGGGAGGCACCCAGGCGTCCATCCGGCCATCCCGCCTCACCGCGATTGCGAAGTCCCCCTCGGCGATGGCCCGGTAGCCGGACACGTCCGAAGGAAGACGCGAGCCGGGGAAGAGGAACCAGGCGGTGTTCTCGGGCTGGACAAATGCTCGGGCCAACGGCGGGCAGACCACCGTGGCCAAGGTGACCAGGAGGAACATCCAGCGCGGCGAGAGCGTGATCATCTTTGAAGCTTTTGAATGGATTGTGTCGTTGGACGGGGCTGTGCGAAATAAACCGCCCGCCCCGCCTCATTTCCCCACCCGGTAGAGATGGCCGGCGGTGCGGATGTAGAGGGTGCCGTCATCGACGGCATAGGAGGCCAGGGTACGTTCGGCCAGATCATTCCGGGCGATCAATTCGAACTGCCGTCCGGGCTTTACCACGAACCCAACGCCCGCCTCGTTCTGGAAGTAGAGACGGCCGTCGGCATGGACAATCGACGACGAAAAATCCCCGCCCAATCGCTCGCTCCAGACCCCTTTGCCGGTGGCCGCCTCGATGGCACTGGCAATGCCCGCATCGGAGACGCAGTACAACAGGTCGTCCACCACCACCATCGACGGCGTGTTCGGTGCGCCCTTCGCCAACGTCCAGACCACGTGTGAATCCGTCACATCGCCCTTCCCGCCCGGACGGATGGCGTACACGACCGGACGATCGTAGCCGCTGGCCAGGAACAGCAGGCCACCCGACAATACCGGGCGCGGGACCACCGAGTAACCTTCGCCGTAACGCACGCGCCAGAGTTCCGTGCCGGTGGTGGGATCGTAGGCGCACACCGCACCGCTGCCGGGGCTGATCACCTGGGATTTGCCGCCGTCGACGATCACCAGCGGCGTCGAGAACGAGAACTTCCGCTTGGCCGGGGTTTCACGAGGAGTCTCCCAACGGACCTTTCCATCCCGGGCATCCAGCGCCACCACCCGCGGGTCGCTGGCGCCATCGACACCGAACACCAGCAGGCCATCGACGAGGGCGGGCGACCCGCCATTCCCATGCACCGGGGTGTACCGGATTGCATCCTGACGCCAGACCACCCCGCCCTTGAGATCCAAGGCCGCGGTTCCGTGGTGACCGAAATGCACATACAACCGGTCGTCCGTCACGATCGGGGTCGGGCTTGCCTGGCCATTCTTCGAGTGGATCGAAGGACCGCTCACTGAGGATTCGAACGTCGTCGTTTCCCAGACCGGCTTGCCAGTCTTTGCATCATAGGCAAGGGCCTTCAAGGTCAGCCCGCCCGCGGGGGTCTGGATCGCCGTCGTCAGGTACAGCTTTCCCTTGGCCAGGACCGGCGAGGACCACCCGGCCCCCGGCACCTCCTGCTTCCAGACCACGTTCTCGGTCGCGCTCCATCGGACCGGAACATTCTTCGCCGCCGATTGGCCCATGGCACCGGGTCCGCGGAACTCAGGCCAATCACCGGCCAGTGCGCCCCCCGACGCCACGAAGCTCCCGACCAGAAATCCCGAGTTCCATGAACCGATCATCCGACGGATTCGACGCATCCGTGGAGGCTAGCCCACTCCTACCCAACGCTCCAAGCCCCGGCTTACAGCCCCAATCCTTTGGCCACCGCCGCGCAGACTGCCTCCACCTTTCGGCCTCCGCCGCCTCGCAGTTCCCGTCGTGTCAGCCAGGGAAACCGGTGAATCCGATCCGCCCCGAGGTACTCGGAGAGCAGACCTAGATTGGTCTCGGTCGAGGTGTCCGGGCGGGCAGCGGACATCAACACGACCTGCGCGCGCCGACGGGACCGTTCCGGCAACGACGCCCAGACCAGGCGCACCTGACCCACCACCCCCAGTCGATCCACCGCCACCACCACCGGCCACGCATCCAGACTCACGATCAGCTGGGGTGCGTCCGCCCCCTCCAGCAGCGGACTCAACAAGCCCCCGGCGGACTCGACCACCGACATCCTCAGTCCGCGCGACGCCATCCGGACGTGGCCAGCCAGGGCCTCCAGCGTGACCCGTCGTCCGGCCCGCCGCGCCGCCAGCAGGGGTGCCAGGGGCTCGGGGAAATGCCAGGGATTGATCACATCCAGCGGCACCGCGCCATCCTGCGCGGCAAACAGGCGTTCTGCATCCTCGCGTCCGCCGGAGGCCAACGGCTTGAATCCAATCGACGGGATCCCCTGTGCCCGCAACCAGGTGAGAAAGCTGGCCGTGAACACGGTCTTGCCGACGTCCGTGTCGGTGCCGGTCACCAAGACCTGAATCGTGCCGGTCTTCTTCACGCGTCGCCCCTCCGGAGGTCCGGGACTGGGCGCGCCCGCATCTCGATGGAGCTGACGGTGGGCTGACGGACGCCATTGGTGCTGCCCCGTCGGTAGCCCGCCAGGTCCAGGGTCACGTGCAGGTAACCGATCTCCTGAAGCCGGGCGACGACCTCCGTATGAGATGAGCTGACGAGGAAGCGCGGCAGTTCGGCCGATCCCAATTCCACCCGGGCGAGTGCAGCGGTGCCCGCCTGATGATGTCGTACCCGCACGTCGAGAAAGCCCAGACCGCGCAGGAAATCTTCCGCCTGCTCGATCATCCGGAGCTTGGCTGGCGTCACGGATTCCCCGGTGGGAATCCGGGAACTGAGGCAGGCCATCTGGGGTTTGTCGGCGGTCGGCAACCCAAGCCGGGCACTCAACGCGCGGATCTCGGCCTTGGTCAAACCGACCTCCTTCAGGGGGGCGCGCACGGCAAACTCCGAGGCCGCCTGGGCACCCGGGCGATGATCCCCGACATCGCTGGCGTTTTCTCCGTAAACGACCACCTCGAACCCACCGGACTTGGCCAGCGGCCCGAGTTCACTGAACAAGGCGTGCTTGCAGAAATAACAGCGGTTGGTCGGGTTCGCGAGGTAGGAGGGATTGTCGAACTCCGCGGTTCCGACCACCCGGACCGGGAAACCGAAGCGTTGGCCCAACTCCAGCGCCTCGGCCAGTTCCCGCCTTGGCAGCGAGGGTGAATCCGCGATGACTGCCAGCGAACGATCGCCCAGCACATCAAACGCCACCTGCGCCAGGAAGACGGAATCGACCCCACCCGAATACGCCACCAGACAGGAGCCGTAGCTCCCCAGCAATTCCCGCAACCGCGCATACTTGGCATCCAACATCGCCCCCACCCTAGGGACGCTTCTGGCGCGTGTCGATGGACCGGGAGGGCGGGAAGTTGCCGTCTCGGCTCCCCTCCCTACTTCGCCCACCATTTGCGCGACATATCCGAGGCCGTCGCGATGCCCGTCTCCGAAAATCCCACCGCACCGAGGAAGCGGAAGGGCGTGCGATCATCGCGATCCAGACGAAAGACCAGCGCCAGGCGCATGTATCGATCCCCGGGGTCGAGCGCTGCGCTGGTCACGGGTGCGAGGGGGGCCTGCACCAACTCCGCTCCTGCCCCCACCAGGGTGCAGCGGTCCCCGATGCCAAACACGACGAAGGATTCGTTGACGGTTCCCCGGCGTGTGCCCGGGCCAAAGAGGACGTCCGGATTGATCCGGGTCGGGTCAAGGGCGGCGACGTCGTCTGCCGCAAAGCCGCCCGCATTGACATCGAGCGCCTTGGTGGAGGAGAGCGGTTGCCAGGTGACCGGCTGGCCGTTGGGAGGAACGTGCATCCAGGCGGTCTTGATGCCATTGGCGCGAAGGATCAGGCGGTCGGCATTATCGAGATCCTTGGGTCGCAACTGACGCCTCGCGGCGACGGGAATCGCCGAGTAGAGCGTGTAGGGCGCTTCGATCAGCGAATCGTATTCGTCGGGAAACTGCCCGGACCGGACCCGATGCCGTTCGAGGGCTTTCATCAGGTCCATCAGAGAGGCACCCCCGACGGCACCCCCGCTTCTTCGGATGAGATCGGGGAAGTAGGCGGACACCAACCCGGCCAGGGCGCTGAGGATGGCCAGAACCACGACCAACTCGATCAGCGTGAGCCCGGCCTTGGGGAATTCCCGGACGGCCCCAAGCCGTCCGGGTGGCACTTTTGATTGCATGGGTTGCCGTCTGCTACAACGGCAACCCCGGAAGGTTACAGGGGCCCGTTCAGCGTGAGAGGCGACCGGCCAGGAACTGCTCCAGCTTGATGCAATCCGCTGCGAACAACCGGATACCCTCGGAGAGTTTCTCCGTCGCCATGGCGTCCTCGTTGTGCATCCAGCGGAACGTGCGTTCGTCCATGACGACCCGCTCCAGGACGGCGTCCGCGGCCACTTCTGGGATCAAGCGCCGGGGCACTTCGCCCACGTTCGAGTCGAGTTCCTCCAGCAGGCCCGGGCTGATGGTCAGGAGATCGCAGCCAGCCAGTTCGAGGATCTGATCCCGATTGCGGAAGGAGGCACCCATCACCTCGGTCGAATGGCCGAATTTCTTGTAGTAGGTGTAGATCTTCGTGACGGACTGCACGCCGGGATCTTCGGAGGGAGCGTAGCCGGCAACACCAGTCGACTTCTTGTACCAGTCGAGGATCCGTCCGACGAAGGGCGAGATCAGTTGCACTCCCGCCTCGGCACAGGCCACCGCCTGGGCAAAGGAGAAGAGAAGGGTCAGATTGCTGCGGATGCCGAATTGCCGGAGGTGTCGGGCGGCTTCGATCCCTTCCCAGGTGGATGCCAGCTTGATCAGGATCCGCTCGCGGGACACGCCTGCCGCCTCGTAGAGGCCGATCAGGGTCAGCGCCTTTTCGATGCTGCCCCGGGTGTCGAAACTCAGACGGGCATCCACCTCGGTCGAAACGCGGTTGGGAACGATGTTGAGGATCTCCAGCCCGAACGCCACCGCCAGGCGGTCCATGGCCATCGGCAGGGCCGCCGCCGCGGAGGGTGCCGCCTGACGGGACTCGGCCACCACGCGATCCACCAGGCCCACATACTCCGGCATGGTGGCCGCCTTGAGAAGGAGGCTGGGATTGGTCGTGGCATCGCGCGGTTGGTACTTCCGCATCGCAGCAAAATCCCCGGTGTCCGCCACCACGATCGAATGCTGCTTCAGGCCTGTCAGGAGCGTGCTCATGTTTGATATCCGGCAAGGTTTCCGATGCCGTGAAACTATCGGGACCCGCGAAACCGCCCAGTGAATTCTCGCTACCCCATCAGGGGGTGTCCCCGAGGTTGCCCGCCGCCTGTTCCCCATTATGGTTGCTCTCCAATGGACTCTCTTCGATGCAACCGCCGGCCATGCCCCGCCTTCCTCCTGGTGGCCTGGCTCGGTTTGCTCCTGTTGCTGCCGCGGGGCATCGCCGCCGATCCGAAGGTGCCGGACGTGGACGAGATCCTTCGCCGATTCCTCGCCCGGGCTCGCGAGGCCGCCGAGGTCGAGTCACGGCAGGAGATCTGTTACTTGCGGAAGACGCGGGTGGAACAACTGACCGAGGACGGAACCGTCCGGGAAACCCGATCCAAGGAGTATGCCATCACCAACCGCGCCGGCGTGGTGCGCGCCTGGCTCGTCAAGGTAGACGACCAGGAACCCAGCGAGCGGGAGCTGAACTCCGATCGCAAGGGCGATTCGGAGGCGCGGAAGGAGGTGGGACGCCGACGCAAGGGACCCGACTTCCTGGATGAAGCGCTGGTCCGTCGTTTCACCTACCGCTTTGAGGCGGAGGAACAGGTCGATGGCCGCCGGGTCTTCCGGCTCGGCTACGAACCCCGCACGGACGCAGCAGATTCAAACGCCAGCGTAGATCGGCTGCTTTCCGCGCTTCACGGCCAGATCTGGATCGATGCGGAGGAATTCGAGCTGGTGAAGGTCGAGGCCCGATTGCGCTCCGCGCTGCGCCTGCTCGGCGGGCTTGTCGGCTCCTTGAACCGCCTGGAATTTGCCATCCAGCGAAGGCCGATCGAGCCCGGGCACTGGGCCAACGTGCTGCTGACCACCCACGCGGAGGGACGGAAGCTTTTCAGCGCCTTCCGGGCTCGCGTTCAGGTGGATCACGACGCCTTCAGCATCCGTCCGCTGAGCCCTGCGACGCCTTGAGGCGGCGGAGCCGGGCACCGATGGGACGGAACGCTGGGTGAGCCCGCAGATCCGCCAGGTCCGGATCGCTCTGGACGGACTGCACGTCCTTGAATCCCAGTTCCAACGCGTGCGACAGCTCGGCGGCGGCCTGCTCGAAATGGCGATTCAAACAGAGCGAACAGGCCAGATTGTAACGCACCTCCGGGTCCGTCGGCTGCAGTTCCCGCAATCGCTGATCCAGCCGGAGCGCCTCTTCGACCCGACCCAGTTGCAACTCCAGTTCCGCCAGTTCCGCCAGCGCCTCGACATACCCGGGATCCCGCAAAATCAAACCCCGGAGGAATTCCACCTGGATCTCGAACGAACGGATCTGACCGCGTCCGAGTCGTGTCCTGTTTCGTGCCATTCTTGGCAGGCAATCTCCGGTTGCCCGGCACGACCGTCAAGTGCGCGCCCAAATTCCGAGCTCATACGGGCGCATCTTGACACTTTCCCTTCTGGGAGCGCGGGCGTCCTCGCCCGCTTCTTGCCCCCCGCGCCCCCAGGACTCTCCCGGGACCGCCCGAGAATTCACTTCGACCCTCGGAGGCAGTGTCAGAATGCGCCCAGCTCAGACCTCCATCTCGAGGCTGTCGGCAGCCACCGCCCGATTGAAGCGACGGGTTGCCTCGGTCCGCGGATCGAAACCCAGTCGGGGCAACGCATCCAATTGACCCAAGATCCGGCTGACGAGGAAGGCCAATGACGATCGGACCAGCGCCGCGTGTTCCCGGCGGAAGCGCCGCAGCAGACCCGACTCCAGCAGTTGTCGGCCAGCCAGGTAGCGCAGACAGCCGTCGGTCCTGATCTGACCCTCGATCTCCTCGCACCCGAAGTATCCGCGGGCCATTGCGTAGGTGTAAACCGACAGCAACTGAGGCACGCTGAAGGATCCACTCCGACCATCGATCCAGCAGACCGGCGGTTCGGCCGCCTGGGTCGCTTCCAGAGCGGCGTGCATCAATCGGACTGCTCCGTGCATCTCCGCGATATCGTCCGGCACCAAGGACACCTGCGGCGTCGGACCCTCATCCTTTACAGTCCAGCTCATGGGCAGACCTTCCGACTGCCGTGTCACGGTCTCATGACGGCGGAGTGAAGCTTCCGAACCAGATCACGGCCTGCCGCCAACCACCCAGCCGATCTCGAACTCCGCGTGCCGGATCGTCCCACCCGCCGGGGTCCGGACGCTGTAACTCACATGGATCCGGCCATTGCGGGACTGTAACGCGCTGGGATAACCGAAGGAATCGGTCCCGGGCAACGCCTCCTCCAGCGCCCGTCGCCACGGCCAGGTGCGCCCCTCGTCGGCAGAGATCCAAACTCCCAACCGATGACGCCCGTCCTCGGTGTCATTTCCCACGAAGAGCCAGCGCCCATCCTTCAGGCGGATGACATCCGCACCCGAGCCTGGGTTGGGAATCTCACTGTCCCGCACCGGCCCCCAGGTGGCCCCACGATCCGTCGACTCGGCCATCATCAGGCGCTTGGGAGGCGGGCCATTGTCGCGCATGTAGGTAACGAGAGCTCCGTCGGCACGGGCGACTACCGACGGCTGGATATTCCCTCCACCGATCAACGGGGGACTGGTCTTCCAGGTGCCGCCTGAATCGTCCGAATAGGCGAACAGGGACGCCGAAAATCCATCGTGATAAAGCGGCACCAAGAGGCGCCCGCCTTCAACCACCACCGGGTGCGCCCGGGTCATCCAGCCGAGCCGCAGGTAAAGCTTGTTGGTCGAATTCAACCGGAAGGAATCGAGGTACTCCTGCACTTCCGCCTGGGTCTTCGCGCTCCAACCCGCCGCCCGGGCCTCCTTTTCCAGCGTCGGAAGTACCCGGGCCACTGCCTCGCCAAACTCGGCTCCCGGCGTGACGTGAAGGATCTCTTCGCTCTCCCACCGGGGCGCTCCGGAGCGACGATAATCCCGGCTGAGCTTTACCTTCATCAGGGCACTCTCCCACAGGTTGGCGAGAATGGTCGGGTACATCAGCCACAGCCGCTGGTCGCCATCCAGGAAGAGACACGGATTGGTATCCGGATAGCCCGGCGTATCCGCCATGACGAACCGCGGCTGCCATGGCCCCCCACGCCGACCACGGCGGGATCCCTCGATCCGGACATCGTCCGACTTGCGTTCCCCGGAGCCGTGAAACCAGCAGACCAAAAGCTGCCCGTCGGGGAGCTCGAGGAGGCACGAACCGTGATTATGCCATGTCTCCGGCGGAAACAGGTCGGTGCGCTCGGGGAGCGACTCCGCCCGCAACCCGCCAGCGAGCAGGATCCAACACCCGATTCCCGCCGCACGCCCGATGGACAGGAAGGAAGGCATGGAATCAGCGGAGAAGCTGCTTTTCGAGGTAGCTCACCGTCTGCCGCACGTTGGGATCCACTTCCATCCGGTCCTTCACCTGTCGGCAGGCGTGCAGCACGGTCCCGTGATCGCGGCCGCCGAAGGCATCGCCGATGGCGGCCAACGAAGATTCGGTCAGCTGCCGCGCCAAGTACATCGCCACCTGCCGGGGGAAGGCGATGTTCTCTGGCCGACGCTTCGAGGTCATGTCCGCGAGGCGGATGTCGTAGTGCTCCGCCACCCGCTTCTGGATGGAATCGATGGAGATGGTCTGGCGTCCTTCCTCCTGAAGGATCTCGCGCAAGAGGGACTCGACGGTCTCCAGCGTCAGCGGCCGGCCGGTCAGCTGGGCGTAAGCCGCCACCCGGGTGAAGGCCCCCTCCAGACGGCGGACGTTGGTGCGGATCCGTTCCGCCAGAAAGTTGGTGATCTCGGGGGGAATGGAGAAACCCAAGGCCTTCTCCTTCTTGCGCAGGATGGCGAGGCGTGTCTCGACATCGGGCGGCTGGACATCTGCCGTCTGGCCCCACTCGAAACGGGAAATCAGCCGCTGTTCGAGGCCCTGGATCTCGCTGGCCGGACGATCGCAGCAGAGGACGATCTGCTTTCGCGCTTCGTGGAGGGCGTTGAACGTGTGAAAGAACTCCTCCTGGATCCGCTCCTTGCCGCCCAGAAACTGGATGTCGTCCACCAGCAGGACATCGATCTGCCGGTAGCGCCGGCGGAACTTGACCAGCGAATTGGTCTGAAGCGCGTCAATGAACTCGTTGGTGAACCGTTCACAGCTCAGGTAGGCCACGCGCGCCCCGCGCCGGCTTTGGAGCACATGATGCCCGATGGCATGCAGCAGATGCGTTTTCCCCAGCCCCACTCCCCCAAACAGGAACAGCGGGTTGAACGCCTTGCCCGGGTTGTGGGCCACGGCGAGGGCGGTGCTGTGGGCAAACTGGTTGTTGTCCCCGACAACGAAGGTTTCGAAGGTGTTGTTTGGATTGAACGGAGGCTCGCCGCGGCCGGCGACCTCGGTCTCCAGTTCCACCTTCCCCTTGGAATCCAGCGCCGGGATCTCCGAGAGGTTGCCCAGACCGCCGCCCGTCATTGGCGGGGAGTCTGAACCCACCGCACGAACCGAGGTATCGACCCGGAATTCGACCTGCATCGGGCGGACCGCCGCCCGGCTGACCACGGACCGCAGCAGGTCGAGGTAATTGTCCTTCAGCCACAGCTCACAGAACTCATCCGAGACCAGCAACTGGAGCGAGTCACCCTCGGCCTGAGCCGCCCGCACCGGGGCAAACCAAAGCGCGTAAATTTCAGCCTTCAGCATGCCCCGCAGGAGTTCCTGCGCGGCGGACCAGACGGCTTCGGCGTTGAGCAACATGAGGGGGTGCAAGAGTTAGCAGGTTCAGAGCGAAAACAAGGGTTTATTCACCTCGTTCTGTTTCATCTCCGTAACCGGCAACAATCCAGTGATTTGCGCGATGCCGCCGTCACCGATCAAGCCCGCCTCACCTTGGAAACTCCCTGTCAACTGCACCCGTTGAAACTGGCTCAAATCACTGATTTTCATATCTTTACAACCGCATTGCCACAACCACTCCCGCACCCGCAGGACCCGGTCCCGACTGGAAACACTCCATTGGAGGGCGAGGCTTGTAGGCGACCGAAGCCGCTCGAACGAGGGAAACCTATTCGTCGTTGTTCCCAAGTTATTCACATTCCCGTTTAGGCCCGGATTTACCCCGTTTTTTCGTTGGCGATACCCGACGACTCCGCGGCTTCAATCGAGCCGGTTTCCACCCACCGTTCCCGCCCTCCCCGTCAAGCTTTCCGTCACCGAAAAAGGCGAGCAGGACCGGCTTCATCGCCGGGTTGGCTTCACAGCCAGCGGTAGCCGGAGGGCGAATGGGAGCATTCCGCTGACAGCACCTCGACGAGGCGTCCGATGGAGGCGGTGGAATGGGCGGAGGACAGGGCGAAGCGGAAGAGTCCACATTCCGGTCCGCCGGGATAGCGGATGAACGGGGGCTCGATCCCGGCGAAGCGGAGGGCTTTGAACAATCGGCGCTGTCGGATCGGATCGTTGGCGGCAATTCCAAAGACCGGTCCGAAATGATCGGACGATCTGGGAGCTTCGAGGGAGTTCAGGGCCTGCGAGACCCGGTCCCGATGCTCGACGAGGGTGTTGCGCCATCGGAGACCGTGCAGACGGAGCAGGCGCAGCACTCCCGGAACGGCGGCGGCGTAGGCGGGAGGAATGGGGGTTCCCCCGCGGGCGGCGCGACTGCCTTCCCAGAGGGCGGAAGCCAGCCAAGTGGGACCGGCCACCACACCGCCGTAGAGCCCGAACGCCTTGCTGAGCGTGAACGCCCACAGGATCCGGGGATCCCGGATGTCTTCCACTTCGGCCCCCCCGCGCCCCTGTCGATCCATCGTCCCGACCCCGTGGGCATCGTCGAGGAGCAGGAATCCCTCGGGAGGCAACGCGGTCAGCCACGGTTGGAGCGGTTGAAAGCGTCCGGTGAGGGCACTCACGCCGTCCCGGAGCAGGAGCGGACGTCTCCAACCTTGCTGATCGCAGACCGCGGTGAGGGCACTGGGGTGAGGGACCTCGGCAACGGGCAGGCCGCTGGCGGCGGCGGCATCGCGCAGGCAGGGATGCGCTCCGGCAACGCACACCGCAGCGTCGCAGCGACTGGCAAGCGCCTGGGCCGCGACCAGGGGCGCGAGGTACCCCGAGGAAACCAGCGTGGCGGAGCCGGTCCCCATCCATCGGGCCAAGGCCTTCTCGGCCTCGACGTAAACCACCCGGTTGCCAGTGGTCACGCGTGAGGCGGCGACGTCGATCCCGCCGTCACGGAGGGCGCGGGTGAGGGAACGTCGGACCTCGGGATGCCAGGCGAGGCGGAAGTAGTCGCTCCCGCCGAAGTACGCGAGCCGACGACCCCGCACGCAGACGTGGAGGGGGCCATCGGGTTCCGCGGCGGGAGGGAGGCCGGATTTCACAAAGTCATTCCAGCGGAGCGGAGGCGTGGCGTCGATGCCGGGAAAATACCTCATGAGGTTTTCCGCAAGAGTTCATGGCGACCTCGCGGGAAAACGGCCAGCGTCACACCCTCCACTTTGTCCGTGAGCGCGACCTGCCTTTTTGCCTGAGAACATGAAAACCGTCTGGAAACGATCTTCGACCGCCGCAGGCGGCTTCACCTTGATCGAGTTGCTGGTCGTGATTGCGATCATCGCGATCCTGGCGGGCATGCTGTTGCCGGCGCTGGGCAAGGCAAAGGCGAAGGCCGTGGCGGTCCGCTGCAACAACAACCTGAAGCAACTGGGCATCGCCACCCTGATGTACGCGCACGACAACAAGGACATCTTCCCCAACTGCGCGGGGGCGGCTTGGCCGTGGGACATTCCGGCGAAGGCAGCCAACGCGATCGTCAAGAATGGCGGCCAACGCGGGATCCTCTACTGCCCGTCGTTCGCGAAGCAGAACAACAACGAGCTCTGGCGGTTCACGACCGACTCCACCAACGAACTGACCCGGACCGAAGCGGGCTACCGTGTCGCCGGCTATTCCTTCGCCTTTGAAGGATCGGGCCGCATCCAGCGGACCAACATTACCGAGTCGCTCAACCCCCGGTCCTGGCTGATCAGTGGCCAGGAAGTGAACCCCGGACCGTCCGACCGGGTGATCATTGCCGACGCAGTGATCTCCATGGGAAGCAACCAGACCGATCGTACGCGCAACCGGTACACGAAGATCGACGGCGGCTGGAGGGGACATCAATCGCCGCACTTGATCGGGGCGATCCCGAGCGGTGGGAACCTGCTGTATCTCGACGGTCACACCGCCTGGGTGAAGTTCAATAAGATGGTCGTCCGGACGACGGGCGACCCTTCGTTCTGGTGGTAAGAAGGGCCGCCACCGAAGCGGCTGAAGCGCGGGCTCACCGCAAAGAACGCAGGCCCCTCGGAGTTCCGAAGAGAAAGGCTGGATCCAGTCTGCCCTTCAATGGCTCTGCGGTCTCCGCGTCTCTGCGGTGAAATTCCTCGGCCAGGGTTTATTGGGCCGGGGCGCCCTCGGTCACGGTCTTGCCCTTCCCGTTCCGCTTCGGAGGGGTGACGCCACCGGAGGCCGGCGCCGCCTTGACCTTGATGGCGGAAATCTCGGCATCGTCGAGCTTGCCGTTGCCGTCCCGATCCAACTTGGCGAGCTGAGTCTTGAGATCGCCCTCGAAGGCCTTGCGCAGTTCCGCGGCCTCGGTTCCCTCGATCTTTCCGTTTTTGTTGGTATCAAACTGAGTGAGGACCTTGCGCGGACCCATCCTGGGTTTGATGCCTTCCTTCTCGGATTCCTTGGCCAGCATTCCGGTGCTGCCCAGCAGGGTCAGCGCCACGATTCCACCCAACACCTGTGTTTTCATGGAGTTCATTGTTGTTCCTGAAGTTGATCGTTTCCCGCCCTGTCTCCCAAGACGCCGCCGGGGCCTCCCGGGTTACCATTGCCTGCACGCGATTGTCCACAACGCTGGAGCAAGGGACGAGCTCCGCGAGGGGGTAGCTGCCGAGGGAACGAGGCGGACCCCAGACGAAGCGAAGCACGGGAGCATCCGCCTCCTCACGTCGGCAGCTACCGAGGTTTGCCCCTCCGCGAGTCCGAATCTGCGGAGCGAGGAATGCGGACTCGTGGGGCTCGTCCCAGGAGCTCGTACCGAAGCGGGCGGGGACGCCCGCGGCCCCAGGAACGGTGCTCAGGCCAGATTTTTTCGGCGGCTCAATTCCAGCAGCACGGCAAAGACTTCTTCGACGGTCAGGCGCGTGGTGTCCACCCGCACGGCGTCGGGTGCCGCGGTCATCGGGCTGACCCCACGACTGCGATCCGCCTGATTGCGCTCGATCACATCGACGTAGGCCTGCTCGAAGGAAACCCCGAGCCCACGATGCAGACGTCGGGCCGCTTCGACCGGATCCACCTCCAACCAGACCTTCAGCGTCGCATCCGGATAGACAACGGTGCCGCAGTCGCGTCCGTCGGCCACCAACCCGGGTTCCCGATACAGATCGCGCTGGAATTCCAGCAGGGCGTCGCGCACCTCGGGGATCCGGCTGTAGTGCGGCGTGCGGGCCGAGACCTCGACCGAATTCAACTGGCCTGTCGACAGGGGTTGATCCGCGAGGCCCGGTTGGCTGAGGGAATAGACATGGGAAAGCGGGTCGTACGAGAGCGCCCCCTCCTGCAGTCGCGCGACCAACTGCGTGGGTGCGTCCTCGGGGGAAATGCACTCCGCGAGGGCGAGAACGGTGGCGGCCCGATAGACGTGCCCGGTGGAAATCCCGTGCCAGCCCAGCGCGCGACTGATCCGGACCATGGCGGTCGACTTCCCGGTCGCAGCCCCTCCATCGATGGTAATGATTCGCTTCATGTAATCCTGCGGTGCAACGCGAGCGCCAGGTCTCCGCGGACCCCGCCCTGTTCCTCGACCAAGCGTTGGAAGCCGGCAGCGTCGAGCACCCGCACGGTCGCTTCCGGCGAGACCACCCGGACGGTCGCGGAGCGCGGCGTCCCGCGCAGCAACCCGATTTCACCGAAGTATTGCCCGGGAGACAATCTCGCCCGTTCGAGAACTGCGCCGTCCGGTCCGGCCTGTTCGACGACCACCTCACCGGCGGTCAACACGAAGAACTCCGTGGCAGGATCGCCCTCGCGGATCAGGACGGCGCCCGCCGTGCAGGGACGTTCGGTGAACTCCGGCAGCCATCGGGTTGCTTCGCCCGACCGGAGCGAGGGCAACGCCGCCAGCAGATGATCCGCCGCCAGGCGTTTGCGGACCATTCGAACGATCTCTTCCAGAACGAAATCATTGGCGGTCAGCAGGGCATCAACCACCGAACGGTCGAGGCGGAGCACCTCGGCACCATTGGGACCGGAGCGGACCGTGGAATTGCGGGGAGCGCTCTGGAGCAGGCCGATCTCTCCGAAGAACTGTCCTTCGACCAGGCGGGCGAGGAATTGAGAGTGATCGCTCCGGTCCTGTTCCCGGGAAACCCGAACCTCGCCGTGGACCACAATGGAGAGGGCATCGGCGGGGTCGCCCTCGCGCACGAGGACCTCGGTCGGGCCGTGGACGTGGCGGGTGGCCTGCCCCAGCAACCGTTGCACGTCGGGATCATCGGCCCCGGGGAACTGGGCCAGCACCCGATTTTCTTCCGGGCACCGACTCGACAGCACCCGATCGGCTGCGCTCCGGCGCGCCACTAGGCCCAGGGCAAACCTGGCGTCCGGACTGGGCAACGGTTCGACCTTGATCCGGAGTTGGTAGCCTTTGGGGCGAATCTCCAGCTTCAATTCATGCAGGAGGGTCGCCACTGCCGTCAGCGCCATCGTTTCCACCAGTCCCATCGCCGCACAGGTCCGGTGCGCGATGCCGAACGGATGAAAGGCGTCGGCCTTGGAATGTTCGTTCCGCGGCGGGAGACAGCGCTCGGGATCGAACTGATCGGGATTCGAGAACGGCCTTTCCGAAAAGAGCATCGGCACCTGCGACAACACCACCAGATCGCCCTTCTCCACCCGTTTACCGCCCCAGACAAAGTCGCGCTCGGAGAGGAACGGCATGCCCTGCGATACCGGATGAAACCGCAGATTCTCCAGGTAGGTGGCCCGGAGAAGCCGGAGGTCCCTCAGGTCGGAAGCGTCGTGGATGCCGTCGGCGAAATGCTGGTCCACCTCGGCCGTCAGATCGGCGAGCAACGCCGGACGCGAGAAGATTTCGTAAAGCAGGAAGCCGAGCAGTCGGCTCATGTAACAGCAGCTCCCGGCGAACCCGTAGGTGGCGTAACAGATGGCCGCGTCGTCGGTGAACCCCTTTCCCGATCCATCTTTCGAGGCGAACAGGGTGTCGAGGGTGGTTGGGGATTGCCCTGCGGGCACGCCGGTCCGGCGCCGTTCCCGCACCACGGTTCCCATGCGGTCGAGGAGACGCCGACGCGAGCGTTGGTAACGGGGAATGCGGTAGAACCAGAACGGCCAGACGCGCCCGCCGGTGTTCATGTTCCAGCGCATGACCCGGAGGATGTCGTCGTAGGTATCCCCCAGGGACTGCCCGCACATGAGGGTCGAATACATCTCAACCCAAGCCGCTCCACAGTGTCCATCACGCCGTGGACCGACCCCGGCTGCCATCCCTGCACCTGCCCACGCACGACCTCGATCAATCGGGGAACCCACGCCGAGGCAACCTCACGGGAATAGACGACATGCAGGACCTGACGCATGGAGGCGTGGTCGGCACCGCTCAACCCGAGAATGACCGGCGTCTCGCCCAACTGCCGGCCCACCCGTTCGAAGACCGAGGTGCGGGAGAGGTATTCCTCGTCCTTGTGCTGCTTGAGGAAGTCGCGGGCGGCGAACCCGGAGATGACCGAGTATTTCAGCCACAGCGCCCGCAACCGGAACACCGGCCCG
>JBDNHZ010000084.1:0-14968 GCA_041688515.1 Verrucomicrobiota bacterium | reverse complement strand
GTTGATTACCCTCCATCAGTTCCAGTGTTGCCGGCATGGGGTGTTTCCCTAGCTAATCAGCAAAGCTCTCGCGGTGAACCCCGCTCAGAGATTCGGCCGCTGCCATTTTTCAGCCGTCCAGACACGGCGAGCAGTTCGACGCCATCGTCACTCTTGCGTCTGCCAGCGAAGAACGGTCTCACATGCATCATCCACCGGTTGAGGGAAGACTGCCAAGCGGTTTTGGCGGGCCCGCCGTCGGCCGGAGGCTTCCCGTCCAGACAGGTCGCATGAATGTGGAGCATTCATTCGTTGATTCATAAATGGTCGGGTAACGCCCCATAGGAATGTCTCCTAGGTCGGCGCAGTTTTGGGTCGGTTCGACCAAAGGACTGCGAAACCACAGGCTCCTCTCGCTGCAGCGTCGGCGGTAAACCCACATGGCGCCCATGATTACTGACACTGACCCTTACGTGCTCGCCCAAATCAATTCCGGCCTGAGAAGCGACATGCCGCAACTCCAGGGACTGGACTCGCTGGAACACCTGATCTACCAGGCGAAGGCGTTTCCAGGGGTAGCCGGTCACTTTGCTGGGATTGATTGGTGGGATCTTACCGCCAACCTCTTGGCGGTCAGATACCATGGTCGGCGCATCAACGAGTCACTCGCGAATCACTCCGGAGACATGCGCCGAAGCTGGAAGGCGATCGTCCAGTACGACACGCAGATCGAGGTGGCGTTGCTGCGTTTACGGGACTCTGTCGGGGCGACGCTTCCCCACGAACACCAACGTCACTGGGGCGATCTGTGGCGGGCGATTCTCCGACAGCTTGCAACGATTCGTGCCCACGTCGCGATGGCCGAGGCCCGGGTGGAGATGCGCGGACACTATGGAGCAGCCAAAGCGGAAGAGAAGGCGCGGTACAGCGTCAAACATCTGCCAGCAAACTCCAACATCGCTGAAGCCGAACAACATGCCGACGAGTATCGGAAAGCCTTGGTTGAATATCAGAAGGACGAGGAACACGTCGGAGAATTCATAGGCAGCGTTCAGGCGTTGCGGCAGATGCCTGACGAGGACCCGGAGACGGTGGCGCGTCGGCGCATGGCGGACTTGCGCTCGAGGCCAATGAACTTGAACGCATGATACTGGAAGTCACGAATCAAAGTCCATACAGAGATACAATTTATGAAAGCACTAATCTACAACGGGCCTTGCGATGTCTGCGTGAAGGAAGTTCCGGACGCGAAACTCGTGCGGCCTACGGATGTCCTTGTAAAAATATCGAGCACCAATATTTGCGGGTCTGATCTGCACATGTATGAAGGACGGACGAATGTGGAGAAAGGCAAGGTTCTCGGCCACGAAAACCTCGGCCAGGTTGCCGAGGTTGGCAACGCAGTGGATCGGATCAAGGTGGGCGACTGGGTTTGTCTGCCGTTTAATGTTTCCTGCGGCTTCTGCAAAAATTGCGAGGCCGGCCTGACCGGCGCGTGTCTGTTCACCAATCCGGGAACCGCCGGGGCGGCTTACGGCTTTGCCGGCATGGGACCCTATAGCGGTGGTCAGGCCGAATACCTTCGCGTTCCGTACGGCGACTTCAATTGTCTCAGGCTCCCGGAAGACGCGCGGGAAAAGGAGAACGACTACGTCATGCTGTCGGATATTTTCCCAACGGGCTGGCACGCCACTGAACTGGCTGGCATGAGGGCGGGCGATTCGGTCGTCATTTTTGGCTGCGGACCCGTCGGCCTAATGGCTGCTCACTCCGCCATGATCAAGGGTGCGAGCAAGGTTATGATTGTGGATTCCCATCCCGACCGTCTCGCCCTGGCGAAGCAGATCGGAGTGATCCCGATTGACTATTCCAAAGGGACAGCGGTGGAAGAAATCCTGGAACTGACGAATGGCGAAGGCGCGGACCGCGGCTGCGAATGTGTCGGTTATCAATGCCATGATCCGGCGGGTCATGAAGTGCCGAACGCCACGATGAATGATCTGGTGAAATCGGTGCGGGCCACCGGCGGCATCGGCGTGGTGGGAGTATTCGTTCCTTTGGATCCTGGCGCGGCGGACAAGCTGGCGAAAGTAGGAAAGATTGTTTTCGACTTCGGGCTGTTCTGGTCCAAGGGGCAGCGCATCGGGACGGGCCAAGCCAACGTCAAATCCTACAATCGGCATCTGCGCAATTTAATTCACACGGGTCGGGCCAAGCCGTCGTGGATTGTCTCCCATGAACTGGCGTTGGACGAGGCTCCCGACGCCTACAAACATTTTTGCAGCCGCGATCAGGGTTGGACCAAAGTCATCCTGCACCCCGATGGCTCGGCGAAGAAGCCAACGCGAAAGAGCTCGAAATAGGACGACTTGCGCAAGGCTTCCTTACACTTGGAGTGAGCCCAGACTGATCATGAACCCCCTGCCAATTCTCGCGCACCTCTCCGGCAACCCTCACGTTCATCCGTGGGTCACCGTCATCGCCATCCTGGCAATTCTGGCGGCAGGGTGGTGCATTTCATCGAGGAGAACCGAATAGAATTGCGGAGAAGATAATCAACGGAAAATTATGGCAGCCGACCTCAATCGAACGGACCCATTCGCTGGCAGCGACCGGCGCGGCTTTCTGAAGAACCTCGGCGCCCTGAGCGCTGCGTCTGTGGCAACCGAGCTGGTGCCGACAGCGGCTGCTGGCCAAGCAGATCCTCCCTCCGCCATTTCAGGTTCGGTGCCCCGCCGGGCCTTCGGGCGCACCGGGGTACAAGTTTCAATTCTCGGCGTTGGCGGGCACACGATGACGTTGGCCAAGACTGAGACGGAGGGGATCCGGATTATCCACGAGGCGCTGGATGCTGGGGTGAACTTCATGGACAACGCCTGGGAGTATCACGACGGGGGAAGTGAAGAATGGATCGGCAAGGATCTGAAGGGTCGCCGCTCGGAGGCGTTCCTCATGACCAAGGTCTGCTCGCACGGACGCGATGCAAAAGTGGCAATGCAGCAGCTCGAAGAATCGTTGCGTCGGTTGCAAACGGATCACCTGGACCTCTGGCAGGTGCATGAAGTGATCTATGACAACGATCCTGAACTCCACTTTGCCAAAGGCGGCGTCATCGAAGCGCTCGATCAGGCGAAGAAACAAGGCAAGGTGCGGTTCGTAGGTTTCACCGGTCACAAAGACCCCTCCATCCATCTGAAAATGCTGGCCAACGATTATCCATTCGACGCCTGCCAGATGCCCCTCGGTGTCTTCGACGCCACCTTTCGCAGTTTCGAGCGGCATGTGTTGCCTGAACTCACGCGCCGCGGGATCGCCCCCATCGGCATGAAGAGCCTGAACGGCACGGCAAACGCGGTTAAGCAGGGCGTGATCACGGCCAAGGAAGCTCTTACCTACGTCATGTCCCTCCCCGTCGCTACGCTCGTCAGCGGCATGGATTCCCTCGATGTGTTGCATAAGAATCTGGAAATCGCGCGCACGTTCATCCCGATGAAACCAGATGCCATGCAGGCCTTGCGTGAACGGTGCGCCCAACACGCGGCCGATGGACACTTCGAACTCTACAAATCCTCCAAGAAGTTCGATGGCGCACCGGGGCGCAAGCATCATGGATTTCCCCCATTGACTGCGATGGCGGACTAACCGCCAACCCACAAACGTTCTGTGATAAGAGAATCACGCGCGCAGCAGGACAAAGAGTCGGCGGGAAACCAGCAACCCGTGGACCCGCGGGTCAATCCGCTGACGCGGCGTGCCAAGGGTTCCGCGACGCGCGAAAAACCGAGCCAGAACGCCTTTGTTGTCAGCGCTGCGCTTCTCCCGTCGTCCGGTGGAAGCGCAGCGGCCAGAAGCGAGCGGCCTCGCCATGACGCGGGTCCGCGTCGCTTGATCCCATGAAAGAACTGCTAGAAATTTGCGCCGCGTTAAAGAGCCTGGACGGACAGCTCTGTGCTCTCGCCACGGTCATTCATGTGGAAGGCTCAGCATATCGGCGAACGGGTGCCCGCATGCTGATGACGCCGGAGGGCGAGGCTTGGGGCATGGTGAGCGGTGGCTGTTTGGAACACGACATTCTCGATCACGGCCGCCGAGCTTTGCAGTCGGGCCGGTCCCGGGTCTTCCGCTACGATTCCACATCCGAGGACGACAACGTTTTCGGCACCGGCCTGGGCTGCAACGGAGTTATTGATGTCTTCATCGTCTGTGCCCCAAGCTGGCAAAGATACTCCACGACCGGCTCCAGAGAGAGGGCCACTCTCGAGGTCTGTTCCCATTGCACCGATGCCGGCAACGGCACCCCCACGCTGTGTTGCAGTCGCGCCAACCGATAGGAAGGCATCCCACTGCCATAGCGCATCAACCCGACCATCACCCCCACCGTGGGATCGAACTTCTCCGCCTGCGCCTCTGCAGGTGTAGGCGCGGTGTGCACTTCCCCGGGAGCAGATCAGCGCGGAAGCCTTGGGGGTGGCCGTTGAAAAAGTGACCTTTGAACTCGGCGATTCCAACCTGCCCTACGGCCCGGCCGCGGGCGGGTCGAACACGACGGCGACCGTCGGTTCGGCGATCTACGATGCGGCGGCGGACCTCCACAAACAGTTGGCGGAGCTCGCCGGGGCCGACGCGCAATCCCTGTTGCACGGCACCAATGCCGACAGAATTGTGGCGAGAGGTGTCGGTCGTTTCGCGCCTCAAGAGGACGCTGGGAAAAGCGACCGCTTCGCAGAGATTCTCCGGCGCGCGGGCCAGGCCTCGATCGAAGGCAAAGGCAGCTTCCGCCCGCGGCTGTCGATCAAACCACGCTCGGCCTTTCAGTCTTTTGGAGCGCAATTCTGCGAAGTGCAAATTGATCCAGATCACCCGCACGTCCGGATCACCCGCTTCGTCTCGGTCATGGATTGCGGGCGGGTGATGAACTCGAAAACCGCGCGCAGCCAGATTCTGGCCGGCGTGGTCATGGGTCTCGGCATGGCGCCTTCAGAGCTAACGATTTACGATCAGGCGACCGGTCTGGCCGTCACCCGCAACCTCGCGGACTATCACGTGCCGGTTAATGCCGACATCCGCGGCATCGAGGTTCACTTCGTGGGGGAACCCGACTTCGAGTTCAATCCAATGGGCGCGCGTGGAATGGGGGAAATCGGCATCACCGGAACTGCCGCCGCCGTGGCCAACGCCGTCTTCCACGCCACGGGAAAGCGCGTTCGCGATTTGCCCATCACGCTCGACAAACTGCTGAGTTGAACGAAAACAGGCCAACCACCGCCATCCTGTCAAAACGGTTCCCAGGCGAGGGCCGGGTTTCACCCCATTCCACGGCCCGGTCGGAAAGGCACTGTCTAGGCGGTGATCCGAATGGCCCCCATGTCCGGCCATGACCTGATCTTCATTGAAGCCTCGGCGAGCGGAGGGGAAGCGCTGCCGAGATTGGTGGGGAGACGGCCTAACGGACTGCCCCCGTCCGTGTTCGTCGTCCTGCATGCCCCTTTTCAAGGACCGGATGATCTGCCCCAGCTTATCAAGGCCAACGCCCCCCTGTACGCCGCGAATAACGTCAAGGCTGATGCGATCGTTATCAAATCCTGCAAGACACCCGATGGCGCATCCAGTCGCGGGCACCATGGATTTCCCCGTTTACCTAGATGGGGGATCAACTAGCGAAGCCGCATGTATCCATCCGAGACATTTGAAATTGTGGCGACGGCAACCGCAAGAGAGCGGTCTAACCAATGGAGCAACCACTTGTCTCAACCGCATCAAACTTCGAGGAACGTCCCAATACAGATTTTTCAAAAATTGAACTTCACGCTTGGCACCCAGAATCAAAGGTCCTGCAATTATGAGCAAAATCAAGAGGAGTAGTTCAAAAGAACGCGAGCCGTCAGAGGGAATTCCGGACGCGAACTCACCCCCGGTGGCCGGCGGGGAGTTACACGAAACCGCTGGGGGCGCGCATCCGTAGCTTACGACGAATCAGGGCGTCGCCCTCTCCGACAATCAAAACTCGCTGAAGGCCAATCCGCATGGACCGGCGTTGCTCGAGGATTTCATCCTGCGCGACAAGATCACGCACTTCGATCACGAGCGGATCCCAGAACGTATCGTTCACGCGCGCGGAACGGGCATGCACGGATTCTTTGAACTGACCGCCTCACTAAAACAATACACGACGGCAAAGATCCTCAATGAGGTGGGTGAGAAGACTCCTGTGTTCACTCGAATCTCAACGGTCGCCGGGGGCGCTGGCTCGGTGGATACGCCCAGGGACGTGCGCGGATTCTCCATCAAATTCTACACCAAGGAAGGCAACTGGGATCTGGTGGGCAACAATATCCCCGTCTTCTTCATTCAAGACGCCATCAAGTTTCCCGACCTCATCCATGCCGTCAAAATGGAGCCGGATCGCGGCTTTCCCCAATCGGCTACTGCACATGACACCTTCTGGGACTTCATTTCGTTGACGCCCGAATCCATGCATATGGTAATGTGGATCATGTCGGATCGCACCCTGCCGCGTTCGCTGAGAATGATCGAGGGCTTTGGGGTGCATAGCTTCCGGCTGATCAACTCGGCGGGAGAGTCCACCTTCGTAAAGTTCCACTGGCGACCGAAGATTGGCCTGCAGTCCACCATTTGGGACGAAACCGTGAAGCTCTCCGGAGCCGATCCCGACTACCATCGGCGCGATCTGTTCGAAGCGATCGCAAGGGGTTCATTCCCCGAGTGGGAATTCTCCGTGCAACTGTTTACCCAGGTCCAAGCGGACAAGTTTCCGTTCGATCACCTGGATGCAACCAAACTGATTCCCGAAGAATTGGTGCCTTTGAAGGTGATCGGTCGCCTCGTGCTGGATCGATGGCCAAACAACTTCTTCGCGGAAACGGAACAGGTGGCGTTCTGTCCTTCCCATGTCGTTCCGGGCATTGATTTCTCGAATGATCCATTACTGCAAGGTCGGCTTTTTTCGTATCAAGACACCCAGCTTTCCCGCCTGGGTTCGCCCAATTTCCATCAAATTCCCGTCAACGCGCCGAAGTGCCCCTTTGCCAATCAGCAACGTGACGGGCAGATGCAGATGGAACAACCGACTGGGCGCGTGGCGTATGAGCCCAATTCCCTGTCCCCAAACTCCCCACGCGAGAACCCAAAAAAAGGATTTAGCAGCGCTGCCGTATGCGAGTCCGGTGAGAAAGGCCGGATCCGCCCGGAAAGCTTTGCGGACCACTACAGTCAGGCGCGACTGTTCTACATGAGTCAGTCCACCTATGAGCAGGCGCACATCGCGTCGGCCTTGGTGCTGGAACTATCCAAGTTGGAACACCCTCACATTAGCGAGGCGATGGTCGGTCATCTCCGACACATCGAGGAGAGCCTCGCGAGGCGGGTCGCTGCGGGCTTGGGGCTGGCCAAACTTCCTGATGCGCCAAGAGCAGCTGCCCCGGTGCAGCAGATGAAGCCATCAACCGCGTTGCAGCTTATCGGCAAGATGAAAGCCACGCTTGAAGGCCGGGCGATTGGTATCCTGGTCGCGGACGGTTCCGACGGCGCGGCCATTGGGAGTATCAAGCAGGCTGCAACCGAAGCGGGTGCCACCGTCAAAATCATTGCGCCAAAAGTGGGAGGCACAAGACTCGCCGATGGCTCTACGCTGGCGGCAGACGGCCAACTAGCCGGGACGCCGTCTGTCCTTTTTGATGCGGTTGCTGTGGTTCTCTCCGACGAGGGCGCAAGAGCACTCTCAATGGAAAGCGCCGCGATCGATTTCGTTCGAGATGCATTCGGTCATCTAAAGGCTGTCGCTGTGGATCAAGGAGGGCAGGCGCTCTTGAAAAGGGCCGGCGTACGGTCTGATCCGGGTATCGTATCGGCCAACGACCCATCCGCATTTATCTCGGCAGCAAAGATCCGGCAATGGGAGCGGGAGACGACCGTTCGGACATTGGCCTAACCTTTGTTGCGACTCTTGGAGCAGAATCACATTAACCAGGACACTAATTAACATCCAGAAAGCTGCCTCGCTTGCGCCATCAGCATTCACCCTCTGAGCGATCGACAGCCCGCCACGTGCAGAATCCAAGTGCCAGTGATGCTGCACCGGCCTCAGAAGCTCGGCGGTAGAACCCTTGAATCGCTGACGCTGGAAGAAGCGCGCAAGCAACCCTGACCTCAGTTCTGGACGGCGCTTCGGATCCCACGCGGCCTTTGACAGTATGCCTAGGGCAGCGGTTGAGACCGGGCATATTGATCAATCTGCCACCGGCTGCAGAGACGCCAGGGCGTTTTTGGCATTTGTGAGCGAACCCTTGTCAGAGGGGAGACTCTGAATCGGGGAGCGTGTTCCAGAACTGAGAATGCCAGTGTTTTCCGGGCGCTTTCTGGGAAACCCCTCATAGCGCTCCGCAGCATTCCGATAGCGTGGACATTCTGCTTTACTGGCAGAGGCAATCGGCGTCAGAGGCGATTCTGAGACCCGTCAACGCGACTCAGGTTACGCTCCTCGATCAACCGCGCTTCCGCGCTTAGCCAATGGTGGACATCGCGTCCTTCAGGACGGCCTTCGTTCACATACGTAGTGTAGGCAATTCTTGCCAACTCATCGGGGCAAAGGACGCAATTGTTTTCAGTTTCAACCGACCGTAAAATTGCAGGATTCGATTGGGGAACAGATTGTTGCCTTTTTGAAATAGGCGTGTGGCTCTTCATCCCTCTACAATATTCCGGATCGAGTGACATCGCCATTGGGTATTACCCTACTGGACGAAGCCGGGAAATCATTCGACGGTCCATTTTGGACCACTGACGAACAACGAGACGGATCTCTATCCTTGCAATTGGGATGGGTTCCAGTTTTCAGCCACCGCTTGAGGGAAGACTTGCGATCGGTTCTTCCGACATCGACCAGAGGCCTGGTGTCCGGGTGTTTCGCACGGATCTTTCGCAAGGATTCATTGATTCCGGGATGGTCGGGTAACGCCCCATGGCATTGTCACCCTACTCGAAACAGGTTCGGGTGGTTGGTTTAGGCCAGACCACTGCGAATTTTGAGACACCACTCCCGCGCGATGCAGCCTCGGCGTTGAACCCAAACGAAGCCCATGATTACTGACACTGACCTTTACGTCCTCGCACAGATCAATTCCGGACTGAGAAGCGACATGCTGCAACTCCATGAACTGGACAGTTCGCTGCAACAACTGATCGACGAGGCGAAGTCGTTTCCGGGGGCTGCTGGTCACTTTGCTGGCGTTGATTGGGAGAATCTGACGGCCAGCCTCATGGCGGTCCGCCACCATGCCCGACTCATCGACGAGTCCCTCGCGAAGGAATCCGGAGACACACGGCGAAGCTGGAAGGCGATCGTCCAATACGACGCACAAGTGGAGGCGGTGTTGCTGCGTCTGCGGGTCTCCGCGCGAGCGACGCTCCCCGCCGAACACCAGCAACACTGGGGCGACTTGTGGCGGACCATTTTCCTCCAACTCGCAACGATTCACGCCCACGTTGCCATGGCCCAGGCCCGGGTGGAGATGCGCGGACACTATGGCGCGGCCAAAACTGACGAGATGGCGCAGTACATCGTCAAACACCTGCCAGCAAACTCCAATATCGCCGAGGCCGCACAATACGCCGACGAGTATCGGAAAGCCTTCGTTGAATATCAGGATAACAAGGAGGTCGTCGGTGGATTCATGGGCATCGCGCGGGCGTTGCTGCTGTTGCCTGACGAAGCACCGGAGACAGTGGCGCGTCGCCGCATGGCGGACATGCGTTCGGAATCAATGCAATTGAACTCACCCCAAGAGAAGTGACGCACGTTGAGTGCGGGAAACCAGCACAGGACTCATGACGATCCTCTTCGGACCAGTTCCTCGGCGTGGTCTTCGGACTCAACGAGGACGCCATCAAGAGCCGCCTGAAGCGCTCTGCCGCCGAAGTCCGCGAGACCGTCTACAAAGGGGACGATACCGCCATCCTGTCAAAGCGGATGCCAGTCACGGCGGCGACCCAATCAACCTAGTCAGACAGCATGAGGGAAGCCTCTCCAACACCCACCGGCACGACGGGCTTGCCGACCGCACTCGCCGTCGTCTGGCGGCGCAAGAACACCATTCTCGCGGCAATCGCCATTGTGGCGATCGGGACGCATCTGCTCCTGCGTTTTCCGTTTCACACGGGATCGAGCGCTTCCAACACGCCGCTGCTGATCGCGCTTGTCCTTGGGGGGCTGCCACTCGTCTACGAACTGTTGCGGAAGCTGTGGCACCGTGAGTTCGGCTCCGATCTGCTGGGGGGCGTTTCCATCGTCACCGCGGTTGTCATGGGGGAATATCTCGCCGGAGCGATCATCGTTTTGATGCTCGCGGGTGGCGAGGCGTTGGAAAGTTACGCGCTGCGAATGCCTTCCGTCGCCCAGCGGAAAAGTGATTCGGCGATCAACGATGTCGCGCTGGCAGACGTGGCGGTGGGCGACACGCTCGTGGTGTATCCGCACGACATCTGTCCGGTGGACGGAACCGTGATCGAGGGCAACGGCGTGATGAATGAAGCGTTCCTGACAGGCGAACCCTTTGAGATTCCGAAGGCCCCCGGCTCAAACGTCATCTCCGGTGCGGTGAATGGTGAGACGGCGCTGACCATCACCGCCACCCTGTTCGCGCTCGATTCTCACTACGGCAAGATCATGGCATGGAGGTCATGCGCGAGTCGGAACAGAATCGTCCCCATCTCCGCAGGCTCGGCGATCAGTTGGGCGCCATCTATGCCCCCGTCGCCATGGCCATCGCCATCCTCGTCTGGGTGCTGAGTGGCGAATCCATCCGGTTCCTCGCCGTGCTGGTGATTGCGACGCCGTGTCCGCTGCTTCTCGCCATTCCCATTGCCATCATCGGATCCATCTCACTGGCGGCCCGACGATCCATCATCATCAAGAACCCGGCAGTCCTTGAGCAAATCTCCCGCTGCCGCACCGCCATCTTCGACAAGACGGGCACGCTGACTTACGGCGAACCGAAGCGGACCGAACAGCTCATTGTTCCGGGCTTCGCACAAAAGGAGGTGCTCGCCCTGGCCGCCAGCCTCGAACTCTATTCGAAGCATCCGCTGGCAAAGGCCATTCTCGCGCAGGCGAAGGCTGAATCACTTCCCGTCCAACAAGCGACCCAGGTCGGCGAAGCTCCAGGTCAGGGATTGCGCGGTACGGTGTCTGGCCGTCAGGTGCAGATCACCAGCCGCGGCAAACTCATCGCGCAGAAGATTCCCGGTGCCGAGCATTTGCCGCCCGTCATGGGCGGCCTCGAATGCGTGGTCGTCATCGACGGAAAGTTGGCGGCCACGTTTCGACTGCGCGATGCACCGAGAGTGGAGGGACATTCGTTCATCCAACACCTTGGACCAAAGCATCAGTTCGACCGCATCATGATCCTCTCCGGGGATCGCGAGTCCGAAGTCCGCTACCTCGCCGAGCAGGTCGGCATCACCGAAGTTCACGCCGAACAGAGCCCGGAGCAAAAGCTTACCATCGTCCGCGAGGAAACCACCCGGACCAAAACCCTCCACGTTGGCGACGGCATCAACGACGCCCCGGCGATGATGGCCGCGACGGTCGGCATGGCCATCGGCCAGAACAGCGATGTGACGGCTGAAGCGGCAGACGTGGTCGCGATGGGAAATTCCCTGAAGCAGGTGGACGAGTTCATGCACATCAGCCGGCGCATGCGAACCATCGCCTTGCAGAGCGCCATTGGCGGCATGGCGCTCAGTCTGATTGGAATGATTTTCGCTGCGACTGGCCATCTGAGCCCCGTCGCCGGTGCCGTCTGCCAGGAGGTCATTGATGTACTTGCGGTGCTCAATGCGTTGCGCGCCGAGTTTCCGCCAAAGGTGATGTCGGATATCGGAGCATGAATCGTTCAAGGTCATGAGTGCTGCGCCCTGAAACTTTCGCCGGACCGAACCCGCGTGGCTTACGTCCACGAACACGATGTCTGGGTGTGCAGCATCGACGGCGGTCGCGAATCGCAGGTGACCCGCGATGAGAATGTCTTCTTCCGTCACACGCTCCGCCTGACCGACTCGCTCCTCCGCGCTGGAAAACCATTCGATGTGCTTCCGTTGTCCGGCTTCACCCACATGGGTGCGGACCCAGTCGTCGCCGAACAACGCTGGCGCCGAACCGTCGCGTATTTTCAGAAGTACCTGTGGGTCGTCGCCTGAAGGGACGAGTTCCACGAGTCCGCATCGACGAATCCGAGACTCTCGCCCTTCTGGGCCTGCCGAACTGCCCGGAACCGGCGCACGGCCAGGGCCAACGCCCCGCCCGCCACTTAGGTCGAAGCCTCCGGGGCGTGGGCAAAGCTGACCCCGCTCAGGTCTGCGAGAAAGGCCTTCGGATACCCGTCATGAATTCCGAAGCCCACCACGTATCTCCCGTTGGAGGAGATTCCGCTTGCGGAGCGCAGCACGCTCCACCGGTCAAATCCACCGCCCCGGGCGGCGAGCAACCCACCCAGCGGGACCATGCCATTGCTCGGAGTTCAGACGAAGGCTTCGGTACCCGTGGCAAAAGTGCTGGAACCCACCACGGTTCTGCCGTCACCGGAGATGGCGTAGGCAACGCTGGCGATGTCTCCGCCGGGAAGATCCCCGAGCGGGAGCAATGACGCTTCCTGGCCCACCCAGAACGTAAACCCTGCCAAGGCGACAAGGGCGATGGGTGCCCTATGAGATGAAGATTCGAATACCACTTAAGCTCTTTTTTTTGCTGAAGCATCGTCCCGATTGGCAAGGGTTTAGAGCTGGAATCTCGCAGCGGACCAATCGGCGGATGAATCAAAACCGTGAACCAAATCAATCGATGAACCATCAGCCGGGCTCAACCCAAAGCCGTCGCGACCGTCCTCGGCCGCTTGGGCGCAGGGTGGGAAAAAGCGGGCGAGAACGCCCGCGCTCTCAGGACGCGTGTCAAGATGCGCCCCGGCCGGCCCGAAGCCCGTCATCCCCGGAGGCATTTCCACCCCAAGGGCCGCATCCGCCGCAGCACCCGCTCAGGATCCATGGTGGCGACGTAGTTGGGCGAATCCCACGGGCGCAGCGGCGCGCTGCCCTGCCCCGCCGGGATCAGGCGCGGGCCGGTGAGGTTGACCCCAAGGGCGAACACGGTGTAGCCCGCCTGCTGCAACAACCGCAAGGGCTCCGAAGGGAAGGCAGTCTGGTCCTCGTACACGATGTCCCGGATCCGCTTCTCTCTCAGGAGTTGCTCGGCACCGCCGAAAACCAGAGCTTCCGCGCCCTCGACATCGACCTTGACGACCCCGAACCGGCTGGTGCCCTCGCAGAAGTCGTCCAACCGGAGCGTTTGGACCTCGAAGGTCCGTTGGTCGACCTCCGAGCCCAGGAGACTTCCCAGCCCGCAATTGCCCTCCTCGGACCCCACATCGAAAAGCCGGGCGGTTCCGCTCACGTTTGAAAGGGCCACCGAATGGAGTGTGATGGGAGCGACTCCGGGGCTTCCCCGCCAACGATCGACATTGGCCTTCAATTGCCGGTGGACTTCGGGATGCGGCTCGAACGAATCCACGCTGCCCGTCGACCCTGCGCTCACGGCCAGCAGACTGGTCATGTGGCCCAGATTCGCCCCGATGTCTGCCACCCGGTCGCCCGGGTCCACCAACCTGGAAATCGCCTCGCAGACCGGCAATTCGAAGAGGCCGAACGCGTAAACCTGCCGACCGACGTTTTCGGCGACGTCGAGGGTGATGGAAAGGCCCCAGGGAAGACGGAACTGGCTGGCGGTCCCGGCTCGGGGTGCGGGAGACCAGATCCGCCGCCAGTAGTGACCCGGCCTGAACCAGAACTCCGGCTTCGACATTGAGCTAATCGTCTTCATGAAACCTCACCAATGCATCCAAGAATCGGTTCACTGGACCATACGGGGAAGACGTCGTCAGGTATTTGGACAGAAAATCAACCAACGGAAGTGCTGCGACCTGAAAACGGCGGTTGAACCGGGGCCAACAAAGCCGCACACAAGCACGAGCCACTGGCTGCGGTGCACATGACGTCCCTCCATGCACAGTCCAAAGGCGAGGGCACGTGCCCAAAGGCCGGCCCGGCCGATCCGTCCGTGTCGACGCCCTGAATCACGATCGTATCGCGGCAATCCACCCGTCCTCCCATGCTCCAAATCGCTCCGTACTCGATCGGCACCGGTGACCGATTCGCCCACCAGGCACAGGCCCAATTGCGTGCCTGCATGCAGATCACCCGCGACGGGTTCCCCGTCGTCCCCGTCTGGAACAAGTCCAACCGGGAACACACTCTCATCGGGTCTGACCCTTCCTCGGTGCTGACTGCCGCCCGTGCGGCAGTCGAGGCCCTGGGCTGGAAGCGTCCCTGGCATGTGGATGCCGACCACATCCGACTGGAGACGGTCGACAAGTTCCTCCCCTACTCCGATTTCTTCACGATCGACGTCGCCGACAGCATCGGGCGAAAGCCAGGAGCTGGAGAAGTCGAAGCCTTCATCGGGCGGCATCCGGAGTTGGTCGGCGAACGGGCGATCCCAGGAATCGCCGAGCCCATCCGGACCTCCCGCGCGGACATCGAACGGTCCGCCTCGCGTTTTCTGGAGGCGACGAAGGATGCGGGTCGGATCTTCCGGCACATCGAAGCCAAGAAAGGCGCGGGCAATTTCATTGCCGAAGTTTCGATGGACGAGACCGACGAACCGCAGACTCCGCCGACACTGGCGGTGATCCTGGCGGCACTTGCGGACGAAGGGGTGGCGGTGCAGACCATCGCGCCCAAGTTCACCGGGCGTTTCAACAAGGGGGTCGATTACGTCGGCGACCTCGGACAGTTCGAGCGCGAGTTCAACGAGGATCTGGCAGTCATCGCCTGGGCCGTGGGCCGCTACGGTCTGCCGGCCAACCTCAAGCTCAGCGTCCACTCCGGGAGCGACAAGTTCTCGCTCTACCCGATCATCCGCCGC
>JBDNHZ010000083.1:0-3711 GCA_041688515.1 Verrucomicrobiota bacterium | reverse complement strand
TGGAAGATCAATTCAAAGTGGACCTTTCTGGCCGAGGTTTCCCCGGGGCTCTACAGCGATTTTATCGAGATCAGCGCCTCGGATTTCAATGCGCCCGTCATCGCCGGCGTTTCCTACGCGGTGAATGAGAACTTCCTCCTCTTCCTGCAATTGAGCGTCGATACCCGGCGCGACATCCCGATCGTGGGCGGTCCCGGGTTCCGCTGGCAGATCAATCGCCAGTGGGCGCTCTCGATCCTAGTGCCTCGGCCCCGGGTAGAGTTCCGTCCCAACGACGCCTGGCTCGTGTACGCCGGGGCGGAGTTGGCGGGGGGTGCCTACCAGTTGAGCACCGAGCACGGCACCCGACGCGGCGACGCCCAGTTCGATGACGTCAATATGACCTATCGCGAGATCCGCGCCGGGGTCGGAGCCATCTGGAACGTGGGTCATGGGTTCCGTCTGGAGGCCGCCGGTGGATGGGTCTTCGATCGGCGTTTCGTGGTGGATGAACGGAACCGGCAATGGAATGGCGAAGGCGCTCCCTACGCCCGCCTGCAACTGGCCTACCGCTACTAGACCCGTTCCCCATGACTGGCAACTCCTCCCCGGGTAGCACGGTACGCCTCAGCAAGGTTGGAACCTCCGCCGAGGGACGACGTCTGGCAGAAGATGACGCCCGCCTCGCCAACTGGAAGCGATGGGGCCCGTACCTGCCCGACCGGCAATGGGCGACGGTGCGGGAAGACTATTCTGCCGACGGCAATTGCTGGGACAATTTCCCCCATGATCATGCCCGGAGTCGCGCCTATCGGTGGGGCGAAGACGGGTTGCTGGGATTCACCGACCGGCAGTGTCGGCTCTGCTTCTCTTTCGCGCTGTGGAACGGGCGTGATCCCATCCTGAAGGAGCGACTTTTCGGACTTACCAACGGGGAAGGCAATCATGGCGAGGACGCGAAGGAACAGTGGTTCCATCTCGATTCCACTCCCACGCACAGCCTCTCGCGAGCCCTCTACCGGTATCCGCAGGCAGTCTTTCCCTACGCCCAGTTGATCGAGGAGAACCGCCGGCGGTCGCGGGAGGAACCCGAGTTTGAGCTGCACGAGACCGGCGTGTTCGATGGCGACCGGTTCTTCGATGTTGAGATCACGTACGCCAAGCAGTCCCCTGACGATGTCCTGATCCGGATCCAGGTGACCAACCGGGGGCCGGCGACCGCCACACTCCACCTGTTGCCGACGCTCTGGTTCCGCAACACCTGGTCGTGGAACTGCACGCATGAAGGGTGTTCGCCTCGGCCCCGGTTGCGCGCCCTGAACCCGGCCACGATCGAGGCCGTCCATGAAACCCTCGGTGCCTATCGGTTGGAAATCGGGCCCGGTCCCGACGGGAAACAACCGCCCCTCTGGTTCACCGAAAACGACACCAATCAGGAACGCCTCTTCGGCGTCCCGAATCAGTCGCCCTTCGTCAAGGACGCCTTCCATCGCCATCTCATTGACGGCGAACCAGGGGTCCTCAATCCGGCACGGATCGGCACCAAAGTCGCGGCACACCACGTGTTGGAACTCGGCCCGGGTGCGTCCCGGAGCGTTGAGTTGCGCCTCGTGCCCGTCGCCGAGGCCGAACTGCCCGGGCGCGCTCGTCCGCGCCCCGGGGCGCTTCCCCTGGAACAAGCGATCCGTCATTGCCAGGAGGAAGCCGACGACTTCTACAGCGCCCTCACCCCCTCGGCCATGACCGGGGAGGAACGGAACGTTGTACGGCAGGCCTACGCCGGACTTCTCTGGTCGAAACAGTTCTATCACTACGTGGTGGAAGACTGGCTCGACGGAGATCCCAATCCTCCGTTGCCCCCTGCGTCCCGACTGGAGGGGCGTAACTCCGGGTGGCGGCACATCCACGCGCGCGACATCCTTTCGATGCCCGACAAGTGGGAGTACCCATGGTTCGCAGCCTGGGATCTGGCCTTTCACATGGTGCCGTTTGCGGCCATCGACGGATCCTTCGCCAAGCAGCAACTCAGCCTGCTCCTGCGCGAGTGGTACATGCATCCGAACGGGCAGATCCCGGCCTACGAATTCGCCTTTTCAGACGTCAATCCACCGGTGCACGCATGGGCGGCCTGGCGGGTGTACAAACTGACGGGACCAAAGGGCGGCCGTGACCGGGACTTCCTCGAGTCTGTCTTCCAGAAGCTCCTGCTCAATTTCACCTGGTGGGTCAATCGAAAGGATGCCACCGGGAAGAACCTCTTCAGCGGCGGGTTTCTCGGGCTCGACAACATTGGGGTATTCGACCGGTCCAAGCCCCTGCCGGGCGGTGGTTCGTTGCAGCAGGCCGACGGCACCGCCTGGATGGCGTTCTACTGTTCGACCATGCTGGCGATGGCTCTCGAATTGGCCCATGACGGCCATCGGCTTCATCCGGCGTACGAGGACATGGCGAGCAAGTTCCTAGAACATTTCGTCCAGATCGCCGAAGCGATGAACACCGTCGGCGGGACCGGGCTATGGGACCCCACCGACGGCTTCTACTACGATCAACTCTCTCTCGGCACCTCTTCCACCCCGCTCCGCACGCGATCTTTGGTCGGACTGCTTCCGCTCATCACCGTGGAGGTCTTCGACGAGGAGGAAATCGATCGGCTTCCCGGCTTCCGCCGTCGTCTGGATTGGTTCATCAAAAACAAGCACAGTCTCAGCCGCGGCATCGCCCTCGGGCGCTCGAACTCGCGTCGCAAGCTGCTCCTCGCCATTCCCACGCGCGACCGGTTGCGCTCCGTCCTCCGATATCTGTTCGACGAATCCGAGTTCCTCTCCCCGTTCGGCATCCGTTCCCTGTCGCGCTATCACCAGGATCATCCCTTCCTCTTCCATCACGACGGCAACACTCACCGGGTCGATTACATTCCCGGCGAATCCAACACCGCCATCTTTGGCGGGAATTCGAACTGGCGAGGTCCGGTATGGTTCCCGATGAACTACCTGATCGAGGAAGCCCTGGAGCGTTATCATCACTTCTACGGCGACGAGTTCCTGATCGAATATCCCACCGGCTCCGGTCAGAAGCGGACGCTTCAACAGGCCGCCCTGGACATCGAACGCCGCCTCGCCTCGATCTTCCTACCCGATCGCGACGGCACCCGCCCTGCCCTGGCCGCTGATCCGCGCTTTGCCCGCGACCCGCACTCGCGCGCACTTCTGGAATTCCACGAGTACTTCCACGCCGACACCGGTCGCGGTTGCGGCGCGAATCATCAGACAGGTTGGACCGCGCTGGTGATCCGGCACCTGGAAGATCTGGCCCGGATGCGGACGCGCCCAGGCTCCTGAGCAATCTCCGGAGGGACGAACTCTGCGAGTCCGAAACTCCGGAAGTCGGTCATGGGGACTCGTCCAACTCGTCCCTCCGGGATGAAGGTCTCCCTCCTGGGGTCGCAGGCGTCCCCGCCCGCCTCTTCCTTCCCGCGCCCAACCGGAAACGCACGTCGAAGTGGAAACGGAGTCGGGTTCGCGGTTATCTCTTTCCCATGCGTTCCGGAACTCTCGTCGCGTTCATCCTGATCCTGGCCAGCCTGCTTGCCGGACCCGGCTGCGCGCTCCGGCCCGAAACTGAAGATTTCGACGTCACCCTGGTAAATCTCGTCTCCGAGGGAAATGGAGGCGGCGTAGGCGAGGCTTCCCTGCGATTCACCATCCGGCTTCAAAACGCCACTCCCGAGGCGGT
>JBDNHZ010000012.1:0-1163 GCA_041688515.1 Verrucomicrobiota bacterium | reverse complement strand
TGGCGACGCGCCACTTGGGATGGCGACTGATCGAGGTGGTGAGGGAGATCCCGGGCTTGAGCTACGGGGCGGCGGCACAGGGGATTCGTCAGTTCTGGAAGCACCTGACAAAACACCCCGAGCAGGAGGCCTTCAGGAAGGCGTTGTTGATGCAAATGTTGAACTTACAGATATGACTCCATTGCCCCTACCTCTGTCCAATGGCCGGTTGGAATCTGAAACCGATGCGGATGGGGTACGGCGGTTTGTCGAGTACAACGCCCGAGGCGAGGCCTAGAGCGAGATTCTGGATGTGAATCTGACCGGAATCAGCGACTCGCGCTCGGCGAACGTCCCGGATCGGGTGCGTGAGATCGTTCGCGAATGGATCCCGAGTGATGTCAATGGCCCGGATCGGGTGCGAACGACGACTTGGTGGGCCTGGATGGGTAGCGCCGGGACGAGCACGGTCCTGCAACAGGACGAGGCTTCTGCGGATGGAACGCGGAGTTGGTCGACGACGTACGGCAATGGTGGCAGTTCGATCCTCCATTGGAGCGGACGCAGCGCCCTCAGCAGTGGAACCCGGTACATGACCAATCGAACCGCCGAGGGCGCCATGGTCATCTCGACCTTCGTGAACGGTCGCCTGACCACGACCCATCGACGCAACTCCAGCGGCATGCAGATTGGGCGGGTCATCCAGACCAACGATGCCCATGGCCGGCCGGTCACGGTCACCGATGATCGCAATGGCACCATCACGCATCAGTATGTCGCGGGAAGTGATCTGGTGGGGAAGGTGACCACGCCCCCCTCGGGGACCGGCGACCCGGGCCAGACCACAGTGTACGAGTACGACGTGGCCGGCCGCGCCTGGAAGGTGACCCACCCCGATGGCGGAATCGTGAACACGACCTACACGCCCCGTGGCGAGGTGGCGACAACCTACGGCGCACGCAGCTACCCGGTGGAACATACCTAGAGCCTGTCCCCAAACCCCCTGTTTTTGAGTTGGCCCCGGTTCGGCGCCGTGGAGGGCCACTGCAAATTACCTGATAGTTGGGTTCCGAATGGCTGTTTTCCCCACCAAACAGCCCGCCGGGGCTGTGGCGGGCGACACTTCTTCCAGGGTTGGTTGGTTTCCGGATTTCCTTCGGCGTTCCTACGCCGCTTTCTGTTTC
>JBDNHZ010000082.1:0-16289 GCA_041688515.1 Verrucomicrobiota bacterium | reverse complement strand
CAGGCCCACGAACACCAGGTCCAGCTCAACCGACTCCGGCGTGAGCGCCTCAGGCGGAAGATCGTCTCGATCCGCCGTGGCAGAGGCGAGCACGCGGAGGGCCTCACCCGCCAGGGTGGATGTCTGGGCGAGGATCCGTTGCCGGTCTTCGTCCGTCATGGGCCGGACGCCTTCGGCGGTGTAGAGACGGTTGCATTGGGTCAGGACGACGCCGGGCGCGCCGTTGCAAAAGATCCGGAGTCGTCCCTCCGGCAATCTTCGGACGATGGAACTCCGCTTGCGCTCGGAATCGAAGGGGAGTTCCGCGACCTGCGGCCATTCCTGTTCGATCCGTGCGGGGTCGGCTCCGGCCTTGATCCCCGCGACGAGCAGCGCGCCTTCGGTGGGATCGCCCGTGAGCTTCCAGGTGCCCGCATCCTGGGCGATGCGGGATCGGCTTCCGCCCACCAGAACGGCGGCCAGTTCGAGGAGGGACGGGCGCTGGCTTGCGTCCGGCGGCTGGCCGGCGATGCGGATCTCCCCCGTCGGGGAGTAGCCCTCCCCGGTGACCTCGAAGTCGTATCCGCCGGCGTGCAGTGTGCGGACGGTCATCTGGCCGACGGTCAGTGTGCCGGTCTTGTCGGTGCAGATGATGCTGGTTGAACCGAGGGTCTCAATGGCGGCCAGTTTTCGGACGAGTGCGTGACGGCGGGCCATCCGGATGACGCCGAGGGAAAGGGCCACGGTGACGGCGGCTGGAAGTCCCTCGGGCACGGCGGCAACAGCAAGGCTGACGGAGCCGACGAACAGTTCCACAAGCGGCGTGCCGCGCCAGAGGCCCAGTCCAAACAGCAGCGCCACCACGCCGAGGGTCGCCATGATCAGGATGCGTCCAAAGCGATCGAGATGTTGCTGGAGCGGGGTGCTCTTCTCAGTGGCGGTGTCTTCCAGCAGTTGGGCGATGCGGCCCAGTTCGGTGCGCATGGCGGTCCCGAAGACCACCGCCTGCCCCGTGCCACCGGCGATGCTGGTGCCGAGGAAGACCAGGTTGAGCCGATCCGCCAGCGGAGTGTCGTGTTGCGCCAGCGGTTGAGGGTTCTTGGATGCCGCCGTGGATTCACCGGTGAGGGCGGCCTCCACGCATCGGAGAGAGGTGGCTTCGATCAGACGGGCGTCGGCGGCGACCAGATCCCCGGCCTCCAGCAGGAGGAGATCACCGGTGACAATGTCCGTCGCCGGGACGGAAACGGGCTGCCCATCGCGGAGGACCCGGGCCTGGGGCGCGTTCAACTGTTGGAGCGCTTCGATGGAACGGCCCGCCTTGAATTCCTGATACGCCCCGATCAGGGCGTTCAGCACCACGATGACCAGGATGGCGAGGCAATCAATCCACTCCCCCAGAAATCCGGAGACGACGCCCGCGCTGATCAGCACCCAGACGATGACACTCTGGAACTGACGGATGAGCACCCGGAAGGGCCCGGTGCGCCGGGGGGGTTGAAGGACGTTGGGGCCGTTGGCAGCCAGACGACGGGCGGCTTCGGTACCGGTCAGTCCCTGGTCGGTTGCGTCCAGATGCCTCAAGACCTCCTCTGCTGGCAGCACGTGCCATGCGTGCGCGGGATCCGTCTGAGCAGGTGTCCCGCCTCCGCTGGCGGTGGGTGGATGGGAAGAGTCCAGAAGGGGTGTGGGTTGCAAATTCAACGACGCCGGCTGTCGGGAACGACGGGGCCCCCTTCGCTCTCGAATCGCGCGACCGCATCGGATTCGGCGATGGTAGGGCTGGGATCGGAAGATAGGCTGGGATCGGAGGGTTGGAGGGGCCAGGTTTCCAGCAGGCCGCTGGTGAGGGTGAGGGCCACCGGGCCGAGGAGGATGCCGACCGGTCCAAAGACCACGATGCCGCCGACGACCGAGAGGAAGGCCAGGACCGTGTGGAGTTTGAGGCGGTTGCCGACCAGCATGGGCCGGAGGAGGTTGTCGATGGTTCCGACCACCAGCATGCCCCAGACCGTGAGGATGATCGCCTTTCCCCAGCTGCCTTCCAGCACGAGGTAGATGGCGGCGGGAATCCAGACGATGAAGGCTCCCAGAATCGGGATCACCGCGAGCAGCGCCATGACCACGCCCCACAGCAGCGGCGTCGGCAATCCCAGCCACCAGAACATCAGGCCCCCCAGCAATCCCTGGGCGGAGGATACGGCCAGCGTGCCGTAGACGGCGGCATGCACGGTGTCCCCGATCCGTTGGAGCAGTTGGTCGGTCTCCTTCGCTGGCAGTGGAGAGAAGCGACGCAGCGCGTCGAGCGCGGCCCTTCGGTCGCGAAGGAAGAAGAACAGCAGGTAGAAGGTGAGGCAGAAATCCAGGGCCTGAAGGAACGAGCCCTTCACCACCGACCCTGCGGTGGTGCTGAGCCAGGCAGCGAGGGACTTGGCGAGACCAGGCAGGTCGAATCGACGCTCCAGTTGGCTCGCGGCCTCGACCAACCGCGGCTGGGCTTCGAGCGCCCGACGCCATTCGCCCGATTGAACCTTGGCTTCGATGATCTCTGCGCCCTTGGACGCCTGAAGGACGAGGTTCTGGCCGATAAAGGTCGCTGGAATCACCAGCAGACAGCCGATGGCCACGACCGCAACCAGCGCGGCGACGCCGTGGTTGCGCAGGCGGACTTCCAGCCGACCCTGAAAGGGAGCGAAAACCACCGCCAGTGACACGGCCCAGACCAGGGGCGGCAGGAAGGGAACGGCCAACAGGTAACAGACGTAGATGCCCACGCCGGTCGCCAGCATCACCACCAGATGCTGGAATCGGTGCACCGAAGCCGGAGTCCCTTCCGTGATCCGTCCCGGATGGGTTGAAGCTGGGTTGCGCATGGTTCAAGCAGACCGCGGCTGGGGAAGGGGCGCGCGGCGGGCAGACGGCAGGGGGCGGCTTTTCACGATTCACGTTGGAACCCGGCAGGCAAGCCGACCATGGGGTGTTTCCCGAGGGCCGTGCTCGCGGAATTCACTCGGTCCGACGATGGGCAGGGCAACCCGGGGGCGGCTGCGGGATCCCGAGGCGCGACCAACCGGCGTGCCCCAACTGGGTCAGGGTCTCGATGTTGGCTTCGTAAATCCGTTCCGGTTCCGGAAATCCTTCGACCGCGCGGGTCACGCTCGTCTCGCGAAGCAGGTGGAGCGTCGGGTAGGGGGAACGATTGGTGAAGTGGCTGATGTCGTCCGGGTCGACCCCAGCGAACTGGTAGGCGGGATGGAAGCTCGCCAACTGGATGACTCCATCCAGGTCCAGTTCGGTCAGCCGGGCTTCGGCGGGCTCCAGGAACTGGTTGTACTCCATGAAGTCGTCGAGGACGAACGGGTGGATCAGCAGGGTCGTTTCAATCTGCTCCGGATCGGCGGCGACGAGAAACTTCAGCTCCCCGGTCAGGTCGTTGAGCAATTCCTCCTCGCTCCGGGCATCGCTGACCCCCCAGCGGATCCGTCCGCCGCTGTGGACCGCATGGGCGAACGGGCAAAGGTTGAGTCCGATCACGGCTTTCTCCAGCCAGACTCGGGTGTCGGCGAGATAGGGCAGGGCGGAGGTCGCGTCGAGGAGGGACATGGATCAGAACACCGGATCGACCTGCACGCCCTGCTTGCGCAACCACTTGACGGCATCGTCCACGACCTTGCTCTCCCCCGTCAGTTCCAGGGCGACCAGTCCGAGTTCGGGTCCGACGCTGGCGCTGCGGATGTCATAGATGACTTCGTGTTTGTGGCTCATCTCCCAGAGAAGCGGGCGCTGGATGTCCTCAGAGACAAAGGTCAGCCAGTAACGGACGGATTTCTTGGCCATGTCGTGAAATGCTATCAGAGCCGGTGGGCGGATGGCGATGCCCGGAATGCGCGGGCCGCTTGCCAGGGCGCATTCTGACATTGCCTCCGATCAGTTGGGCGGGGACACGCGCCTGGGTAGCTGCCGACGTGAGGAGGCGGATCTCAGTCGGGCGGGGACAGTGTCAGAAAGCGCCGCTTGCCACTCTCTCATTCCCGGGAGTTGCCGCGGGGTCGGGTTGGGCGCATGGTCATTTCTTGGCTATGGCTGCTGCAAAAAAGAAGGAAGCACTGACGACCGAGGGATTTCTCCCGATGTCACGTGCCGAGATGGATGCCCGGGGATGGGATGAACTCGATGTGCTGATCATCACGGGCGACGCCTATGTCGATCACCCTTCCTTCGGTGCCGCCATGATCGGGCGGACACTGGAGGCGGACGGATTGCGGGTGGGCATCGTGGCCCAGCCGGACTGGACGAAGATCGAGTCCATCCAGGTCATGGGGACGCCGAAGCTGTTCGTCGGGGTGACGGCGGGGAACCTGGATTCGATGCTGTCGAATTACACGGCGGCCCGGCACAAGCGGAAGGACGACGTTTATAGCGAGGGGGGCAAGCCGGGCAAACGACCGAATCACGCGGGCGTAGTCTATTCGCAGATGGCCCGGCGCGCGTTTCCCGGGGTGCCGGTCGTGCTCGGAGGGATGGAAGCCAGCATGCGGCGCGTGGCCCACTACGATTACTGGGAAGACAAGCTGAAGCCCTCGATCATGGCCGATGCCAAGGCCGACGTGCTGGTGTACGGCATGGGCGAACGGGCGGTGCGCGAGATCACCACCCGGTTGCGGGCGGGGAACCGCGACTTCAGCCAGATTCCAGGCACCGCCCTTTTTCTGGGAAGCAAGGCGACGGCGGCGGAGGATTTCACGGGGTGCATCGTGCTGCCTTCCTGGGAAGAGCTTCAGGCCGACAAGAAGCACCTGATGCGCCTGACCAAGGTGGTCGAGGCACAGCAGACGCCCTACTGCGGGAAGCGCCTGGTGCAGATGCACGGCAACCGCGCGGTGCTGATGGAGCCGCCCGCCATGCCAGTGGATGGCCCTGAACTGGACGCGCTCTACGAGTACCCGTTCATGCGCCTGGCGCACCCGATCTACAAGGAACCGGTGCCGGGCTTCGCCACCATCAAGGATTCGATCATCGTTTCCCGTGGGTGCGCCGGAGGCTGCACGTTCTGCGGCCTCGGCTTTCATCAGGGCAAGTTCCTCTCCAGCCGCAGCGTGGACTCCGTCCTCAAGGAGGTTCGCAAGCTGGCCAATTCGCCCGGTTTCCGTGGCACGATTTCAGATCTGGGCGGGCCCACGGCCAACCTGTACGCCGCGCAGAACGGCCATGTGGATGCCTGCAAGAAGTGCCATCGGCCCAGCTGTCTGTGGCCGTCGATCTGCCCGCATTTCGGAATCAACGAGCAACCGGGCCTCGACCTGCTCCGCGGCTCCCGGGTCCAACCCGGGGTCAAACATGTGTTCGTGCAGTCCGGCATCCGGATGGATGTCGCCCTGCGCACCCCGGAGTACATGAAGGAACTGGTACAGAACCACGTGTCCGGTCACATGAAGGTGGCACCGGAACACATGCATCCCGAGGTGCTGCGTCGGATGCGGAAGCCGGCCGGCGATTTCCCGGCGTTCATGGAAAAGTTCTTCGAGCTGAGCGAGGACGCCGGCAAGGAGCAGTATCTGGTGCCGTATTTCATCTCGAGCTTTCCGGGGTGCACCGAGAAGGAGATGGGTGCGGTCGAACAGTTCCTCAAGAAGGAGAAATGGAACCTGCAACAGGTCCAGGATTTCATCCCGCTGCCCATGACCGGGTCCGCCGCCATGTACGTCACCGAGCTCGATATCAACACCGAGCAACCCATCCAGGTCGTCCGCAATGCCGGTGATCGCGAACGCCAGAAACGGATGCTCCGTCCGAACACCGATCCCCGGCCGCGGGGTGTCAGCCGCGAAAAGGTGGACAACATGGACCGGGTGGATTGAAGCCTGATCTCGCCCGGAATTTTTTGGACCGAAGACCCTTCCTCAACCCATGAAGACGTTGTTGCCCTCGACCGCCCTTGGTTTGCTCCTGATCTCCACCTCCCTTCAGGCCGCCGATTGGCCAGCCTGGCGTGGTCCACGCGGGGATGGGGTGTCGGCGGAACGACTCCCGGACGCGCTTCCGGTCGAGGGCCTCAAGCGGGTCTGGAAGGCTCAGGTGGGAGTGGGCTTCACCGCCGCCGCGGTTTCCAACGGCCGTCTCTACACCCTCGGGAACCGCGATAAATCCGACATCGCCACCCTGTTCTGCCTGGATGCCGCGACCGGCAAGGAACTCTGGGCAAAGACCTGGCTCAGCCCGCTCACGCCCACCATGTACGAGGGCGGCCCGAACGCCACGCCGGTGATCGAGGGCGACTCGCTCTACGTGGTGGTGAAGCCCGCCCGGGTCGTCCGCCTCCAGGCAAAGTCGGGTGAGATCGATTGGGAGATCGACCTGACCTCCAGCCTCAAGACCGATCTTTCTCCGTGGGGCATCTCGGGAGCTCCGGTGATCGTCGGGGACGCCGTGGCCCTGAACTACGGCAGCAATGGCACATTGCTGGACAAGGCCACCGGAAAGGTGCGCTGGAGCACCGGCACCAAGGGTTCGAGCTTCAACGTCCCGGCGGTCGGCCGGATCGGCAGCGAGCCGACCTTGCTCGTGCTCGCTACCAATGCCTTGGTCGGCATTCGCCTCAAGGACGGAGCCGAGCAGTTCCGGCATCCTTTCGGCGAAGGCTACTTCTGTCATGCCAGCGATCCCATCGTCCGGGGCAGCGAAGTCTTCATCAGCTCCTCCGATCATGGCGCGCAACTCCTCGAGTACGGATCCGGCAAGCCCACCGTGACCTGGAAAAACCGTGAGTTCGGCAATTTCATGTCCACGCCGGTCTTGCTCGACGGGCATCTGTACGGAATCAACACCTGCGACGTGAAGCAGACCGAGACCACGCTGCGGTGCGTCGAATGGAAGACGGGCAAGGTGCTGTGGAGCGAAAAGGGTTTCGGCTGGGGTTCGTTGATCGCCGCGGAAGGCGGTCGCATCCTGCTGCTCAGCGACAAGGGTGAACTCTCCTTGGCCGAGGTTTCTCCCGCGGGCTTCCGTCTGCTGGGTCGTTTCCAAGCGCTGGGTGGCAAGTGCTGGACGCCTCCCATCCTCGCCAATGGCCGGGTTTACCTGCGGAATGCCGTCGGGGATCTGGTGTGTTACGAGGCGCTTCCCTCGGCTTCCTGAACGGCAGGTCCGGTGACTCCGACCCTGTCGCGTGGCCTTGTTCCGGGAACCCAGCCCGGAGCCGTATCGTCCCCGGCAACGGTCACCCGTAGCCGCGGACGCATGCTGATCGTGCGGGGCGGGGCACTGGGGGATTTCATCCTGACGCTCCCCGTCCTGGCCGCCTTGCGACAGGCCTTTCCTGACACTCACCTCGAAGTGTTGGCTGCGCCGAAGTACGGCGAGTTGGCGGTGGCTTCCGGCCATGCGGACGCGACACGCGCCCTCGAATCCCGGGGGTTGGCCGGGTTCTTCGCGCGCAAAGGGGATCTCGACCTCTTCTGGTCGGAGTACTTCGCCGGGTTCAATGTGGTGCTGTCCTACCTGTACGATCCCGACCTCTTTTTTCAGGCCAACATCGCCCGGGTTTCCAAGGCCCAGATCCTCGTGGGCCCCCATCGTCCGGATGAAACCCGGAACGAACACGCCGCCGTTCAGTTGCTGAGGCCGGTGGAGAAACTGGCGATCTTCGATGCCGATTCCAGCCCCCGTCTCGAAGCCGCACGCACCCGGGCGCTCCAGACCGGCGAGGAGCCTTCCGATTCCCGGCGCCTGCTCCTTCACCCGGGCAGTGGCAGCGAACGCAAGAACTGGCCGGAACGGCACTGGCGCGAATTGCTGGAGCGCTGGGCCGGCGAGGGCAAATGGCAGATCGAATTGGTGGGGGGCGAAGTCGAGGGTGAGCGTCTCGACCGTTTGGCCCGCGGGCTTCCCGGAGTGCGCGTGGTCTTGAACGAGGCGCTGCCCAACCTCGCCGTCCGCATCGCCGGCGCCCGGTTGTTCGTCGGGCACGATTCTGGCATCTCGCATCTGGCCGCAGCCACCGGGGTCCGCGGACTCGTCCTGTGGGGCCCCAGCCACGAGCCGACCTGGCGCCCGCGCAGCGATCGGTTCGTCAGCCTGCGGCACACCGGTGGGTTGGAGGGATTGCCACCCGAAGTCGTCGATGCCCGGGTACGCGAGGGAATGGGGTGAGGGGCGACGGAGATCCCGCCGGCCGCAGGATCAGGGCGAAGCGCCGCCGTCGGATTCCCATGCGGGTCGTTGGATCGGGCCCGGCGGGATCCGGGGGTCGCGAGATCCAGGATCCAGGGATTGTGACCGAACCCGACCAACTCCACCGCGGCCAGATCGACCCCCGGATCCACGATCGCTTGATGGGGGCGGCCATTGAGGGCGACGGCGGTCCGGGCAGTGATGCCGGCGCGGCGGTCGGTGACAGATTCCCACTCGGTGGCCACCCGGCGCGCGTAGCGCCGTAGAAGGAATGGCTGGACCCCGATGTGCATGGACTTGGATACGCCCGCATCCCGGACCAGGTTCCATCGAATCTCGGGAGGCGCGATCGTCGGCTGGAGCGATTGCCAGATGCCCGCCCGTGCGTCTCCGACGTTCTCGGAGTTGTCGCAGTGCAGGACCAGGGGATCGCCTCCGAGGTCATTCCGGAGGCGGTCGGCCCGACCGCGATTCGCCGGTCCGATCCGCCAGGCGGTGCGATCGATCCGGGGACGCTGCTTCGAAAGGATCGGCAAGACGCCCGGGTCGTCCAGCCACAGGAACGGAGCGGAAGAGACGTCGTTGAGGCTGGTGGGAAACGGCTGGGTACGGCGAAGGAACGGGAGCATCTGACCGTTCCCCGTACGACCGTGTTCCCGGATCAGCATGCCGGCGGCCTGTGCCCGATCCGTGAGCGGCAGTCCCCGGGATTGGGCGGCTTTCATGTAGGCATCGACAATCTGACCGACCGACACCGCCCGGTGCAGTGCCGACGGCGGACGTCCGTGGAGCCCGGTCCACAGCCGGGTCGCCACGGTCCGCGCCTCGCTTTCGGTCTCCACGGGGGGCCTCGGCGGAGACGGGGTTGAAGAGGATGCGTTCGCCGAACTCGGGATCGGCGACGGCCACGATCGGGGCCAGATCAACCCAGGGAATCTGACCGGGAATGACCTCGCGACGGAGGACCTTTTCGTCGGGCCATTGCTGCCAGTCGATTCGGGTGGAGCCATTGAGGGTGGCGAGCACCGCGGGATCCTGAACCACGATCGTGGCGTGGATGGACTGGTAGAGTTCGGCCTTCAATCTCCAACTGAAGGAAAGGCCTTCGAAGGTGATGCGGGCGTCGCCCGGGATCAGCCAATGGCGGAGCGGCATGATGGCCTGCCAGCCGAGCCATGCGGAACAGAGGACGAGGATCCAGCGTGGGGTTGGCCAAGTCGGACCGGCGGGCGCGGGCGCAGGCCGGGCCGGATTCCGCACCCATTTCAGGCAGCGCTCGGGCCAGTCGGGATCCAGAAAGATCAGGACGGTGGTTGCGCCGACGAGGGGAAACCATTCGATGTCCGTCCGGAGTTGGCCGAGGGGCGGAACAACGTCAGGGCTTCCAGCAGCATCACCAGCCCGAAACAGATCCGGAAAACAGCCAAGGACGCCCCGCTGACGCGACCGCTCAGTCCCCGCCGCCATCCAGACCCGTCCTGAGCGAGGATTGGACTGGGAGAACCTGAGGGTGCGGGAGCGGGGACATCGACCATGGAGAACGAAGAGAATGGGCGCGTCCCGGGGGGCAAATGATTGCAGTTTACTGCGATGGCGCGGATGAACCTGCGGTGGTGTGGGTCGGATCTGGTGCGTTGTTGCGCAGGATGTGGGATTTCGGCTCATCGGTGGGAGAGGCCGGCGCTGACTCCTCCGGAGCAAGGGACGAGTTTCAGGAAGAGTCCCCCAAACCGACTCCGGAGTTTCGGACTCGCGGAGCTCGTCCCTCCAGATCTCAGATCGGGGGGCGGGAAGGAGGGGACGCCCGCGCCCCCGGGAGGGGCAGGGGCATCCTCCCGATTGCCGTTCCGCGAGGGTGTGGTTAGCTTCTGCGGATGGAAGCGCCGCCGATTCATCCTCCGCCTTACTCCGTTCCCCAAGCCCCTCCGCCCTCGCCCAGGAAATCCAGTCAGGGCTGGATCTGGGCGGTGGTGATCGTCGGAATTCTGGTGTTTGGGGCCGTTGGACTTTTCGCATTGCTGGCGTCCGCGATTCATTCCGCCACCGGGGGCGGGCACGCGCACGGGGGCAGCGGAGCCTCCGAACTCCACGAGGTTTTGGTGGAGGACCACGATTCCAAGAACAAGATCGCGGTCCTCGCGGTGGAAGGCGTGATCACCGGGAACCCAATCGATCCCGAGGGTCGGACGTTGGTGGATCTGGTGAAACACCAGTTGCAGCGGGCGGCGGACGACGATGCGGTCAAGGCGGTTGTGTTGCGGGTGGATTCTCCGGGGGGCGAAGTGCTGGCCAGCGACGAGATCTACCGGTTGCTCTGGACGTTCATGGAGGATCATCCGGAGAAGCCCGTGGTGGCCTCCATGGGATCGCTGGCTGCTTCGGGTGGCTACTATGTCAGCGCCCCGTGCCGGTGGATCGTTGCGAACGAACTAACCATGACCGGATCGATCGGGGTGATCTTCCACAGCTACAACTACCGGGGATTGATGGACAAGGTCGGGGTCCGGCCGGCCATCACCAAGAGCGGAAAGCTCAAGGACATGATGAGCGGGGAGAAGACGGTGGAGGAGGAACTGCCGGAGGAACGGCAGATCATGCAATCGATGATCGACGAGAGTTTCGGCCGCTTTAAACAGATCATCCGCGACGGTCGCAATCGCGCTGCAAAACTGAATGCCGGGGCGGGCAAACCGCTGGTCAACGGCTGGGAATCCATTGCCGATGGTCGGATCCTTTCGGGCCAGACCGCCCTGGATCAGGGGTTGGTCGATGAACTGGGGAATTTCGGAGTCGCCGTGGATCGCGCCCTCAAACTTGCAAAGATCGAGGACGCAAACCTGGTTTCCTTCGATCCGCCGTTGTCCTTCAGCAGCCTGTTCCGGATGTTCGGCAAGGCGCAGTCCGAAGCCACGACCGTCCGGGTGGATCTGGGGATGGGGATTTCGTCCCGGCTGCCGCAGGGACGATTGTATTTCTTGTCACCGGTGCACGCGCACTGAGTTGCGTTGAGGCTGTCAGGGATCGGCACGCTGCCGGTCGCCCCAGCTCAGACCGTGCCTCGGCGGTTGAGCAGGCGCCAGACCCTCAGGGCTTCGGTGGCGCTCCATGCCTGGGCGTCGCAGCCGCGGTGGGTGTGCGGGAAGTCGCCATCGACCACCTCCGGGATCTGGCCGAGGCAACCTTGTCCCAGGTGTTCCGCCACGGACGAGAGATAGGCGCGGGCGGCATCCCGGGCATGACGGTTCTCCGGGTAGGCCTTTGTCAACGCCTCGCAAAACATGGGGAAGGTCCAGGTCCAGGCCGTTCCGTTGTGGTAGGCGGGTTTCCTGCGGGTGTCCTCGTCCCCCTCGTACCGGGGCCAGTAGGGGTGATCCGGGTTGTTCAACAAGTGCCCCTGATTTGAACGGATGGGTAGGGGCGGAATGACGGGCAGGGGAGCCAGCGATCGAAGGGCTCCCGGGACGACGAGATGACGCCGGGCGGCCTCGACCAGACGGCGTGCGCGTTCCCCGGTCACCAGATCGAGGGCGACCGCAATCAGCGCATTGCTTCGGAGCGCATTCGATGGGGCAGCCGTTCGTGCAGCACCGCCGGGACCGGTCATCAGGCAGTCGGCAAGCCACCCGGATTCTTCGATCCAGAAATAAGTCTCGAAGGAATGGAGGGCGCGTCGGGCGAGGTCGGCCCAACTCTCTCCCCGGCCCTCCCAGGGAGGCATCCCGAGTTCCGCCAACTGCCGGAGCAACCGGATCCAAAGCACCTGAATCTCGACGGGAAACCCCTCCCGTGGCGTGCCTGCAGGGTGGTTGGTGTCCATCCAGGTGAAGTGCGAAGGACTCCAAACCAGGCCGGAGGCGTGATCCACACGGATTCCATTGGGGGTTCCAGCCAGGTAACCCGAGGCGATCGACCGGAGGACCTCCGCCAGCGTGCGTCCACTCGGATCCACCCCCGTGGCATAGAGCGCGCGGGCGCTGCTCCCGAGGTCAACTGCCAGTTCCTCGCAGACGATGCCGAACCAGAGCGGGGCGTCGCTGGTGTCCCGGTTCGAGGCGTCTTCGCCATGGATGGAATTGGGAAGGGTCCCGCTCTTTTCGAAACGGGCGAAGGTGATGAGCAACTCCTGGACTTCATCCGCCATGCCGGCCGCGATCAGGCCCCGCGCCGCGATCAGGGAATCCCGGCCCCAGTCCAGGAACCAGGGATAGCCGGCGATCACCGTGCGCGTGTCGTCGCGACGAACGACGAAAGCCTGTGCGGCCAGGACCAGTTGCCGGCCCAACAGATCGGTTGCCGGTAATCCGGCCCGCTGATGGGCGAGCGCATTGCGGTCCAGGCGTGCTTCGACGAAGCGGCTCAGTTCTCCGAGGTCGGGATCCTCCGGGTCGGCATTGGCAGTCAGGGTTGCGGTTGCTCCAGGAGGGAGCGGCAGGTCGAACCATCCGGGGGACCAGGCGTCGCCCTGGCCGGTCATGCCGCGGGTGGCCTCGACACTGTGGGGAAGGTTTTCGCTCCACTCCGGTTGCCAGTGGAACTGGCCACGGTCCGTCCAGGCCCGGACGCTCCGTTCGGCGGTGGGAGTGAAGCCGAAGCCCTGGCGGTCGATCAGTGGACGGGTGCTCGAATGGAAGTGGAAATCCGATCCGCCGTTGCGCTGGGTTTCGCTGTGGAAACTTCGGTCTTCGATGTCCATGCGGACGGTGATCCGGACATCGGAATTGGACTTGAGGGAGCGGCCGTAGGCCGGAAGCCCGCTGGCCCGGGCGAATTGGAACACCACCGTGTTGCGGTCGGGCAACAGGTCCACCAGCAGTCGGATTTCGACCGAACGTCCGTCGCCGGCATTGGCGATGAAACGCCAGTGCGCCGGTGGGCCCGCCTCGAAGTCGATCAGGTTGTCGATGTTGAGCGGCGAGACGAAGCCATCGGCGTTGATCCATGCCCGAAGGCGTTTCACATAGACGTGGCGATCGACCGGAACCGTGGGGTGGAGGTTGGCCGCCAGGACGCAATCGTACTTCGAGGTGATCCGGCCCAAGTCGATCCCCATCCGGCTCATGCCGCCCCGGCCGTTCGTCAGCAGGACCAGGGGTCCATGAAAGGTCGGGCGCTCGGTTTCGAGCCGGATGATCGGCTCCGTGCCGAGGAAGAGCAGGGGGGCAGAGATTCCCGGGCCTTCCTCGGCGGGCACTTCGAGAACGAGGGTGGCCCCTTCACCGCGCAGTCGGGGGGGAAAGGCGGCCAGGTGCCGTCCGCCGGCCCGGATGGATTCAGCGACGGTCCAGCGCGAGTCGCTTTCGCCCGTGAGCCGGGCCCGGAAAGGCATTCGATGTTCCACCAGCAGCCAGTGCCCGGGGGGAATCGGCACCCGTCGCCGGCGGTCCTCGCTCTGCCACCGGATGACCGCCGGGTAGCCCCCGGAATCCGGCACGGTCCCTGCCAGAAATCCGACCGGGTCTTGATCCACCCGCGCAGCGAGATGGATCCAGTCCGCCTCCGGAACCACGGGACGCGATGCCATCGCGTTGAGGACGGTGAGGGCCCAATCGGCGCGGGCGCGGGCGTCCCGGTAGGGGTCGCCCTGAAGGCCTTGGGGGTGGACGGTCGCCGACAGGCAATGAACCGCACCGGGTCCCAGCGTCAACTCGACCCATTCGCCCACGGCCTTGAGATCGTGGAAGGTTCCACCCAGCGCCGGGCACAGGTCATGGACCGGCACTCCCAGTCCGGCCCAGACCGTCGCTGCGAGTCGCAGGACCTGGGGATGCTCGAAGTCGGCATTGACCAGCACCAAGCAGGTTTCGGCGCGGTCGGCGGAATCCCGTCTCCAGGCCACGACTCCGGATCCCTCGGAATCAACCCTGCTGAGTTGGGCGCCGTCGAAAAAGCACGGGTGGGTGGCCAGCAACCGGTTCAGGTGCGCCAGTTCATCGATCAGGTTGTCCGGATTCCCCCAGTGCAGCCCCCGGGCCGAATGGACATTCAGTTGCTCGGTCGCACACCACTCGACCCCGTTGGTAAAGCCGAAGCCACCGGTGATACTGGTGAGGGCACACAGGCGGTTTCGGTGCAGGGACCAACGGCGACCTTCTGCCGTCAGTGGCGCATGGGGACTTGCCCCGCGGGCGGCCAGACGGGTGTTGTCATGCGTCTCGCTGTAGTGAATGAACGTTCCATGCTGTTCGGAGGCCTGGAACGCATACCCCAGATAGCTGCTGAGGGCGTCCCGTCCGGCATTCTGGAACAGTTCGCTGTAGGCCCATTGCATCCCGCCTTCAGCCAGCAGGTGATTGGTTGTCTCCCACGGGCCGCCGAGGCCTTCGAGGAGGAAAACCGTGTCGGGAAACTCCTGCCGGACCCGCGACGTGATGAACTGCCAGACGTGGACCGGGACCTTGTATCCGGCGTCGCACCGGAAGGCGTCGACGCCTCGCCGACACCAGGTGAGGAAAACGCGGGCGAGATAATCCCAGAGGGGAATGTGTCGTTGATCAAACTCGACCAGATCTTCCCACACCACGTCCCAGGCTCCCGGACTGTGGAACCGGCCGTCGCCTCCGCGCAGGAACCACTCCGGATGCTCGTTCCATTCCCGACTTCCCCAGCCGGTGTGATTGATGACCAGGTCCAGCATCACCCGACCGCTCCGCGCGTGCACGGCCCGGGTCAGTTCGATGAACTGCTCGACCCCGGTCGTCCGTTGATCGAATTCCACCAGCGCCGGATCAATGGCCGTCAGATCCTGCAAGGCATAGGGCGATCCATAGCGGCCAAACCGGGCGAATGTCGTCGGCACCGGACTGACCGGCAGGAGGTGAAGGATCCGACAGCCGAGGCGCTCGAAGATGTGCGGCAGTTCCTGGATCAGGTTCCGCAACGTCCCACCGGGAGGGATCACGGTCCAACCGGCGGCATCCAGGGTCTGGATCTCGGCCCGGACGTCGTCGGGACCGGTGACCTCGCGGGTCTTCGACCAGGGCCCAAACATCCGCGGAAAGGCGCAGTAGATGAGGTTCGAAGTCCGCGTCCAGGAAGGATGCACCCCGATCCCGGCATCGGGGCCATGCGGCCAGGACTGGTTGCCGGCCGGATCGACGGCGAAGGCCTTGGCCTTGAAATGCCCGACCTGGGTCAGGGGCAGGGTGATGCGGGCCGTGGTTCCCTCGACTTCCATCGGAAGGTCACGCCACGAAGCTCCGGCCAACGGGATCTTCTCGAAGTGCGAGCGGACGATCTCGTCCCGCATGCGATCGACCCGGCCGATGTTGGTCCGGAGCCGGGCCTGCCAGCCGGGCGGAATCGGATGCAGCGTGAAGGTGACTCGGTCGCCAGCGTGGCGGACGAGGCCCGCCCCGGTTCCGGGGGACATTTGGAGGTCAACCATGGTGCGTGATGCGCCGACAAGGGTGGGACTGCGGGAGCACGTTCGGCAATGCCCCGCTCAAGGGAGAGTGGTGGGAGAGTGTTGACGGGGTGCGGCCGGCCCCGGCCGATTCGGGACGAGTTCTACAAGTCCCCACGCTCGAATTGGGGAGGTTCGCACTCGGGGAGTTCGTTCCTTCAGATCGCAGCACGGGGGGAAGGGGGTCGGGGGGCGGGCGGCGATGCCCGCGTTCCCGGGAGGGGCAGTCTCAGAAGGGGCCCCGGGGAACCTACCGCCGGTCATCGGCGCTCCCGGCGTCCTCACTCCCCACGAGGGGAAGCGTTACCGACTGCCGGGCCCTGACCGCAGAGGCGTAGGATCCGCCTAGCCGTTGGAGCCGCCGAGCTTGAGGAAGGCGAGGGCGAGGAGGAGCAGGGTCACTGCTCCGAGAAGGATGCCGACGCCGAGGAAGATCTTATTGACCTTGTTGTCCTTCTTCCCGAACCCGGCCTCCTTGGTCATGACCAAGGTGCTGCCTTCGCCGAGGCGAACGGTCTGGCGGGGCTGCTCGGCCTGCTTCTTGCCGGTCTCGTAGCGGAGTTCGACCTGGCCGAGGCGCAGGATCTGCCCAGGCTTGAGCGTGCCTTCCTTGTCCGCCACGAGTTGAACCTCGTGGAGAAACGTGCCGTTGGTGGAGCCCAGATCCTTGACCACCAGATCATCGCCCTTGAGCCAGACCTCGCAGTGATGACTGCTGACGGAGGGTTCAGGGAGGGTG
>JBDNHZ010000081.1:0-12169 GCA_041688515.1 Verrucomicrobiota bacterium | reverse complement strand
GCTACCCCTTCTTTCGTCGCCTTTCGTTCCTTTCGGCCAGTTCCCCTGGTTTCGGCCCAGAGATTTCACCGCAGAGACGCGGAGGCGCAGAGAACTCCGAATGGCGCTCTCCAAAAATCGCCTCAGAAACACATTGTCACCTCTACTGGACTGACCCCATTACCTCCCCTCCGTTCCATTCCCCAATACCGGCAGGCCGAAAGGAACGCAGAATCAAAAGAAGGGAACCGAAGCCACCGCATCGTCCCAACGCGTGGAGCCGCACCCATTCGGCTTCCCCTTCTTTCGTCGCCTTTCGTTCCTTTCGGCCAGTTCCCCTGGTTTCGGCCCAGAGATTTCACCTCAGAGACGCGGAGAAAGCAGAGAACCCAACCTCTTCTTCTCCGCGTTTCTGCGTCTCCGCGGGAGAATCTGTATCCTGACCCTACCCTTCTGTCGGCGCGGTCCCAGGATCCTCTACCCCGGAGGCGTTTCAGCGCGCCGAAGGACTATCCCGTAGCCAGCCGCATCCCGGTCTGGCAGCGTTTGCCAGGCGGAATGTCCACTCTCCCTTCTCCCGCGATGCCAGCGCGCGCAGGACGCAGCCTTTGCGATCCTTTCCGCAACCGTCTCGTGCTCGCGGGAGGATGCCTCCTTCTCCTGCTGATCCTGTCCGCGCTGACGGCACCCCTGTGGGTCAAGGCCGGCCTGCTCAACCCTCCCCACGAGCAACTCGCCGCCGGACTCGACGACGACGGCATGCCCCTGCCGATGGGCGGAAGGTTTCCGGCGGGGACGGACAACCTTGGGCGGGACGTGTTGAGCCGGGTGCTCCATGGCACGCGCGTCTCCCTGACCGTCGGAGTGGCGGCCATGCTGACGGCGACCGGCATTGGCGTGGTGATCGGGGTCTTGGCCGGATTCCGGGGCGGCACGCTGGACCTGATCCTCATGCGGTTCACCGAGGTCAACATGACCATCCCGGCCATCCTGCTGGCCGTGGCGTTTGCCGGCGTGATGAACGGGCAGGTGCTGCACCTACATCCGAAGGGGCTGCCCTGGCACTGGCTCGACGTGGAGGTCAAACGGGGGGTTGGCAGCCTGTTTGTCATCATCGGCCTGGTCTGCTGGCCGGGCATGGTCCGGGTCGTCCGCGCGCAGGTGATGAGCGTGAAGGAACGGGAGTACATCCTGGCGTCGCGGGCGTTGGGAGCCTCCGACGCCCGGCTGGTTTTCCGGCACATCCTGCCCAACATCCTGCCCACCGTGATCGTGATGGCGGTGATGCTGACGGCCAATACCATCCTGCTGGAGGCAGGCCTCGGATACCTCGGGATTGGCGTGCCACCACCGACGCCGACCTGGGGCTCGATGATCACCGAGGGCCAACCGTACTTCATCACCGCGCCCCATCTGGTCCTCATTCCGGGCGTGGCCATCGTCCTCACCGTCCTATCCTTCAACCTGCTTGGCCAAGGCCTGCAGGAAGTGCTCGATCCAAAACGACGGCCGTGAAGCGACTGTTTCTCTTTCTGCTCCTGGTCGTTTTCTCTGCCGTCGGTGCAGCCGAGATTCCGGCGCCGACCGAGACTCCCCGGCGCGGCGGAACGCTGCGGTTGTGGAACGCCCAGGACTGGCGTTCGCTCGACCCGGCCGTCGCCTTCGACAACAACTCCGTTCCGCTCCAGAAACTCTTGTTTCGGGGATTGGTGGACTACGACCGCGGCACCGGATTGATCCCGGACCAGGCGAACGATTGGACCCTCTCCGACGATGCCAGGACTTATACCTTTCACCTCAAGCCCGGGGTCATGTTCGCCCACGGGCGGGAGGTGGAAGCCGAGGACTACGTGTTCTCGTTGGAACGGATTCTCGATCCCAAAGTGATGTCGCCGGGTCAGTCCTATTTCATGGGTATTCTTGGCGCGACGGAGTTCAACCGCGGCACGGCGGCCCACGTCGCCGGATTGCGTGCACCCGACCCGCGCACCTTGGTGATCGAACTGTCCGTGCCCGATTTCACCTTCCTGAATGTCCTGGCGCTGCCGTTCGCATCGGTCCTGCCCCGTGAGATCGTCCGCCGGTTCGGCCCCGACTTCCAATATCACCTGACCGGCTCCGGGCCTTACCGGGTCACCGCGTGGCGGCGGGATGTCCGCTGGCGATTCGAGCGCAACGTCCACTATACGGGCACCGATGGATGGGTGGATGCGGTCGAGATCATGCTCGGGGGCGACAACTGGCTGGGGGTGATGATGGTCGAACGGGGGGAACTCGACCGGGTGCAGGCCGAAGTGGTCTCGGCCTTGCGGTTCGGGCGCGACCCGCAGCTGCGATCCTGGCTGAACTGGGTGGCACCCGTGCACACCGGCTATCTTTTCCTCAACACGGGAATGAAGCCCTTCGATGATGTGCGGGTGCGACGGGCGATGAACCACGCGATCGACAAGAAGCGTCTGATCAAACTGGCCGTCGGGCTCGCCATCGTGGCCAACGGCGTGATTCCGCCGTCGATGCCTTGGGAGAACCCGGACCTTCCGCTCTACGAATTCTCGCCGGAAAGGGCCCGGACGCTCCTCCGCGAAGCCGGCCTTCCCGACGGTTTCAAAACGCCGCTCTGGTTCATCGATTCGCGTCCCATCGACAAACGCATGGCCGCGGGCATCCAGCAGGATCTGCGAGCGGTCAACATCGACCTGGAATTGCAGGGGGTCAGTTTCACGGCCTTCGAAGTCAAGGTTCGCGCGCGCGGCCAGGTGACCTGTGGCATCTGGGGTTGGTCGCAGGATTACCCCGACCCGAGCAACTTCCTGGACGTGTTGCTCAACGGCGATCGGATCACCGAAGGCAGCAGCAACAACCAGGCGTTCTACCACAACCCGGAGGTCAACCAGCGCCTCGCCCTCGCCGGCGGCACCTTCGATCGCACGCTGCGGATCCAACGGTACCGGGAGATCGAATCCATGGTGATGCGGGATGCCCCGTGGGTGCCGCTCTACCACGAACGCTTTCCGATGGTGCACAATCCCCGACTGCACGGCGACGTGCCGCATCCGGTCTGGCTGTGGCGTTACCAGAACATGTGGCTGGAGCCGTGAACCGATGATCCTGCGTTTCCTCACCCGCCTGTTCTGGTCCGCCGTGACGCTTCTCGGCACGGCCGTCCTGACTTTCCTGCTGGTCAATGTGCTGCCCGGCGATGTGGCCCGGGTCATCGCCGGACCCAAGGCGTCGCCGGCAGTGATCGAAGCGATCCAGGTGAAATTGCACCTGCGGGATCCCTTGTGGAAACGCCTGGGGCATCATCTGAACGATCTCGCCCATGGCGACCTTGGACAGTCCTTCGTCACCGATCAACCGGTGGCCGAAGCCCTCGCCAAACGGTTCCCCATCACGGCGGCGCTCGCGCTTACGGCGGTGGTGATGTGGATGGCGCTCGCCATTCCCCTGGGGGTCCTCACCGCGAAGTATCGCGGATCCTGGTTCGATCGTTCGACCCTGGTATTGGCCACGCTGACCCTTTCCCTGCCCTCCTTCTGGCTGGCGCGCACCCTCCAGTACTTCCTCTCCTATCAGCTCGGCTGGTTTCCCGTGGCCGGGTTCCGTGGTTTCACCCATCTCCTGCTTCCCGCGGCCACGCTCGCGCTGCTCGCCGTGGGCTACTACGCACGACTGGTTCACAGCAGCATGACGGAAGTCCTCAACAGTCCCTACATCCGGGCAGCGCGGGCCAAGGGCGCTTCCGAATCCGCCGTGCTGTTCCGGCACGGTCTCCGCAATGCCCTGATTCCGGTGGTCACCGTGCTGGGCATGGACGTCGCCGGACTGCTGGGCGGGGTGATCTTCGTCGAGAACGTCTTCGCCCTGCCCGGCATCGGAACGCTGGCCGTCCAGAGCGTCCTCAACCTCGACGTCCCGGTGATCATGGGCACCGTGCTATTCAGCGCCGTCATCGTCGTGGTCGCCAACCTCGCCGTGGATGTCCTCTATCAGTGGCTCGATCCCCGCATCCAGACGACTGACTGATCCCATGTCCCTCCTCGCGATCCACGATCTCCAGATCGATTTCGGCACCGGTGCCCGGGCCGCCCGCGCCGTGGACGGCGTGTCGCTGACCCTCGCGGCGGGCAAGACGCTTTGCCTGGTCGGCGAAAGCGGTTCGGGCAAGAGCGTCACCGCCCTGTCGATCGCCCGACTCCTGCCGTCGCCGCCCGCCCAATACGTCGGCGGCGAGATCCGGGTCGAAGGCCGCGACGTCCTGAAGATGAACGCTCGGGAACTGCGCTCCATCCGCGGCGGCCTGGTCAGTTATGTCTTCCAGGAACCGGGTGCGTCCTTGAATCCGGTGTACCGCATCGGCGCGCAGATCCGGGAAGCGCTTCGATACCACCGTCCCGCCATCGCCCACGACGCCGAGGTCATTCGACTGCTCCAACAGGTGGGCATCCCCGCCCCGGAATCGCGGTTGAAGAACTACCCGCACGAACTGTCGGGCGGCATGCAACAACGGGTCATGATCGCCATGGCTCTCGCGTCGCAGCCCAGGCTGCTCATTGCCGACGAACCCACCACCGCACTGGATGTCACCATCCAGGCCCAGATCATCGAACTGTTGGCCGACCTTCGCCGCCAACTCGGCATGGCCGTCCTGCTCATCACCCACAACCTCGGGATCGTGGGGGATCTCGCCGATGAGGTCGCAGTGCTGTACGCGGGACAGATCGTCGAGCAGGGCCCCGCGCGCGACCTCCTTCAACGGCCGTTTCACCCTTATACCCAAGCCCTGATCCAGTCGGTTCCCGTCATCGAAACCGAGGTCGATCGCCTCACCACCATCCCCGGTGCCGTGCCGCTTCCTGGGGCGTTCCCGGGCGGATGCCGGTTCCACCCGCGTTGCCCCAAGGCGCAACCCGCCTGCGCCACGCAACCGCCCGCGCTCACCCCCGTCGGGAACGGTCGCCAGGTGCGATGTCCCTTCTGGGATTCAGCCCCGCTCCAACGGAACGTTCCCCTTCCCGCGTGAACCTCCTCGAAGTCCAGAATCTCGGAGTCCACTTCCCCGTCCGACGCTCCTGGTTCGGCCGCACCCGGGAGTTCGTCCGCGCCGTGGACGACGTCAGCTTCACCCTGGCTCCGGGGGAGACGGTCGGGTTGGTGGGCGAAAGCGGTTGTGGCAAGACCACCCTGGGACGGGCGGTCATCCGGCTCATCCAGCCGACACGCGGCCGGATCGTATTCGAGGGACAGGACATCACCGGCCTCACCCACTCCCAACTGCAACCCTGGCGTCGTCATTTCCAGATGATCTTCCAGGATCCCTTCGGCTCCCTCGACCCGCGACTGACCGTCGCCGGGATCATCGGCGAAGCCCTGGACATCCATCGACTCGCTCCGGGCGCTGCCGCCCGACGGGAACGCATCGAATCGCTCCTGACCGCGGTCGGACTGGATCCCTCGCATGCACCCCGATTGCCGCATGAGTTCAGTGGCGGACAACGCCAGCGCATTGGGATCGCACGGGCACTGGCCGTGGAACCCCGCTTGATCGTCTGCGACGAACCGGTGAGTGCCCTCGACGTCAGCGTGCAGGCGCAGATCGTCAATCTGCTCCGCGATCTGCAACGGGAGCGCAACCTGGCCTACCTGTTCGTCGCGCACGATCTGGCGGTGGTAAAACACATCAGCCACCGCATCCTGGTGATGTACCTCGGACGGATCGTGGAGTCAGGGGAAGCCCGGAGTCTCTGTCGGACGCCCCGACATCCCTATACTCAGGCACTGCTCTCCGCGGTCCCGGTGGTGGATCCCGACTCCAAGCGTCAGCGCATCCTGCTGGCCGGCGACGCGCCTTCGCCCATCCATCCGCCCGCCGGCTGCCCTTTCCATCCCAGATGCCCCATCGCGGAAGCCCGCTGCCGGACGGAAGCGCCGGTCCTGCGCGCAGTCGAACCGGGCCGGTTTGCCGCCTGTCATTTGGTCAAGGTCTGAGGCCCTGCCTGGGCCGGATCCATGCACTCGGGAAGGCGTCTCCGACGGGTAGGTGCCGAGGTGCATTTTCGGGCGGGCGGGGAACGGTCACGGACTCGCGGAGCTCGTCCCTCCGAACGGAGCTCGTCCGGAAGATCGGCCTATCGCGCCCGGCGGAATCCAGCCACCGCCTCGACGCGACGGATCCGCCACGCGCCCTCCTGTTTAAGCAACCGGATGTCGAATTCCTGGGCGGTAAATTCACCCTTGCGCCCCCCGGTCTTGGCGCTCGCCGTCATGGACACCTGCGCTTCAGTATCGCTGGTGAGGGTGACCCCGACATCGTGAACCTGGATCTCGACGGCACCCACGTGCGGTGCCGCGGCCATCAACAGGCTCTGGAGGGCGTCGCGGCCGGTCAGCGCCGATTCGATCGGGAGCACCTGATCCACGTGCAACTCGACATCGACCGTCAGGCGCGAGCCGATCGATTGGATCTTGGCGATGCGGGCGATATTGCCCTCGCTTCCGGTGAAGGTGGCGTCTTTCGCCAAACCTCCGATGACCTTCCGGATGCGCTTCTCTTCCGTCGGACGGAAGTACCAGAACGCGAATGCCACTCCGGCCAGCACCAATGCCACGAGCAACCAGCGGATGGATCGATTCACAGCAGTACCTTTCCCACAATCTTGGACCGGCGTACCGCCCCGTGGTCATGGTCGCGCGCAGACATTCCCCGATTGTCACCCACCAGGAAGTATTCGTCCGGCCCCAGTTCCGTCTCCGCCTCGTTCCAGGGTGCCCGATGCTTCACGTAGTCCTCCTGGAGCGGTTCGCCGTCGACGTAAACCTGACCCCGCTGGAAGCGGATCCGTTCGCCCGGCAACCCGATGATCCGCTTGAGAAACAGGACACTCTCGCCGGCCATCCTCACCGCCACGACATCCCCCCGCTGCGGTTCCTTCGAACGGTAGGACCAACGGTTGATGAAATTGATCTGATTGAGTTTGTAGGCCGGTTCCATGCTGATTCCGGCCACCTTCATGGGGCGGAGGATGTACCCAAACACCCCCCATGCCAGGGCCACGTACAGGAGGATTCGGATCAGCGTGCGCCGGGGACTCCTGCCGATCACACCGATCAGGAGGAGGCGCCACCAAGGCGATGGGACCGACACGGTGGCGGCGGAGGCGAGGGCGTTGTGGTCGCTCATGCAATTCGAGGGGAACGGCGGCCCTCAGCGTAGGCGTCAGACTCCGAACGGCAACGGTGGAGTTCCCGAGTCCGTGACCGTTCCCCGCTCACCCGAAAGTGCGCCTCCCACCCTCGGCACCTCCCCACAGGAGACGTCAGGAGACTCTGCGCCTGCCGTGACGAAGTCCCCCATTGCGGTGCATTCGATTCGCGAGTGCCCAAGCGATTGACGGCAGGGACGCGGAGAACGGAGAGCCCGCGCAGGGTCGATCGGTCCCTGTCCGCGGAAGGCCGTGGGCGAATCGGGTGTGCTGGATGTGCCCTGCCTCTTGCACAATTGGAATAACTGGAAGAGGGTTCGTCTTAACAACAGCACGCACCGATTCTTTCGCGCCATGAACCTTCTTGTCACCCGACGTCAGGCCCTTCGAACCACGTTCCTTGCCACCGCGGCCCTCGCCGGCGGCCAGGCCTTCGCCCAGGCGGCTCCCGCCGGACCGCACAAACTGCCGGCGCTTGGCTACGCCTTCGATTCGCTCGAACCGTTCATCGATGCGCAGACGATGCAGATCCACCACGGCAAGCATCACGCGGGCTACGTGGCCAACCTCAACAAGGCCATCGCCGACTATCCCGAACTTCAGAAGATGTCGGCCGAAGACCTGCTGAAGAATCTGGACAAGGTCCCCGAACGGATCCGGACCACGGTTCGCAACAACGCCGGCGGCCACGTGAACCACTCCCTCTTCTGGAAGTGCCTCAAGAAAAACGACGGTGCAGGTCCCGGCGATCGACTGGGTGAAGCCCTGCTCGGAGCCCTCAAGGCGACGACCCCCGAAGAAGCGCAGGAAGCGTTTGTGAAGTCCGCCTTGGCCGTGTTCGGCAGTGGTTGGCTGTGGGTCAGCATCGAGAAGGACAAGACCCTCAGGCTCGAGTCCTCCCCCAATCAGGATTCGCCGCTCCTTCAAGGCCGCGAGGTGCTCTTCGGCGTCGACCTGTGGGAACACGCCTACTACCTCAAGTACCAGAACCGCCGCGTCGATTACGTGAAGGCCCTGATAGACGTGATCAACTGGGAATTCGTCGAGCAACGCTTCGAGAAGCTCACCTCCTGATCCGTTCGGCTCCCTCCGCATGGACCACGCCACTCCGCCCCCGTCCCCCGTGTCCCCGTCCCCGGCTCCTGCGGCGGCGGCCCTGAGCAAGGCACAGATCTTTGTGCGCCGTCTCAGCAGCACGGTGGCTCTGTGGACGGTGGTGCTGACGGCGATCTTCTCGGGCAACGTCTTCATTCGCGAGTACGTGTTCCTCGGTTTGATGCTGCTGCTGGCATTTACGGGATTGAAGGAGTTCTACGGTCTGGTGGAGAAGCGTGGGTTGGTCTGTTTCCCCACCTGGGGAATCCTCAACGGCCTGCTGTTGATGGGAGCCACGTTCTATTACCTCACCATCTATCAACCCGGGCACGCCCATCGCGGATTGCCGGCCCGGGCGAATGACTTCGAAACCTCGGTCCTGATCCTCTTCGTCCTCGGCCTGTGCGTCCGTGAGTTCATCTCCAAGAAGAATCAGGCGGTCGGCCTGACCGCGATCTCCACCACGCTGCTCGGGCTCATGTATGTGCCCTGGCTCCTGAATTTCCTCCAGAAGATCAATTTCTTCCCCGGCGTCGATGGCCGGTTCTACGTCCTCTATTTCATCGTCGTGACCAAGTTCAGCGATGTCGGCGCGTACTGCGTCGGATCGTTGATCGGGAAACACAAGATGATCCCCCGCATCAGTCCGGGAAAGACCTGGGAAGGCTTCGCCGGTGCCATCGTCGTGTCCACCGGAACCAGCGTGCTGTTCGCCCGGATCGCCGGCCAACACCTCGCCGGAATGACCGTGCTCCACGCCGTGATCCTCGGGGCTCTCCTCAGTGTCGCCGCGGTCATCGGGGATCTCATCGAGTCGCTCTTCAAACGCGAAGCCGGGGTGAAGGATTCAGGGCGGTTCTTTCCGGGCATCGGCGGTATCCTCGACCTGCTCGACTCCCTCCTGTTCAACGCCCCGATCATGTACCTGTACCTCCGCCACGTGCTGACGAGCTAGTCAAACGAGCTAGCCAAAGGCTTGGCACTGGGTCGGAATTGCCCATCATCCCCCGCATGCAACCTGACTTGCGGGGCGCACCCGGGCCCGCCGCCTGCCTCGGGGAGGAGTTCATCTTCCGACTGGAGCGACCGCTCCCCCGGCTTCTTCACCTGTACCTGATCCGCTGCCTTCCCTTCCTGCTCTTTCCCCCGGTCGGCATCGCCCTGCTCCTGGTCCACTATTTCCGGTACAGCACGATGCGGTACCGCTTCGATGCCGAGGGCATCTCGATGAGCTGGGGCATCCTCTTCCGGCACGAAACCCTGCTGAACTACGCACGGATCCAGGACATCCACCTGGTCTCCGGATTCGTCGAGCGCTGGCTGGGACTCGCACGCATCCAGTTGCAGACGGCGTCCGGCAGCGCCACCCCGGAGATGACCCTCGAAGGACTCCCGGAGCACGAGCAGGTCCGGGACTTCCTCTACGCCCGCATGCGGGGAACCCGGGATACTCCCGCGAATCGCAGATCCAGTGCCGCGGCTCCGATCCCGCCATCGATGGGTGCGCTGGCCGCCCCCGGGGGCGACGCAGAACTCGCGACCACCCTCCGCGAGGTGACTGCTGAACTCCGCGGCATCCGCGAACTCCTGAGCCAACGCCAGCAGCCATGAACGCGATCTACGACTTCGCACGGCCGAAGGTCCTGGCCTTTCTGAAGGTCCCCCATGATCCCCAGCCACCCGCGGGTTCACCGGATTCCCTCCAGGTGTTCCGGGCAGGAGTTTCCTACTACCGGCTGAAGCTCACCGTCTGGGCCCTGCGCCAGGCCGGAGTCCTGGCCGCGTTTATCTTCGGCCTGATATTCCTCCACGCCTGGGTGCTGGATCCACCGAAATTCCTGCATGGCTTCGGGCCCTTCCGTTTTCTGGTCAAGAATCCGGAACTGGTCCGCGAATGGAACATCGCCACCTGGGTGCTCGTCTTCGAGATCGGCGGCTTCCTGATCGCGCTGCTCCAGATCCCTTTCACCTATGCGATGGTCCGACTCGATTACGAATACCGCTGGTACATGGTCACTGACCGCTCCCTCCGCATCCGTACCGGCCTGACGCACATCCGCGAGACCACCTTCTCCTTCGCCAACATTCAGCAGATCGTCATCCAGCAGGGGCCACTCCAGCGCTGGCTCGGCCTCGCCGATGTCGTCGTGACCACCGCCGGCGGCGGCGCCCATCGACAACCCCAGCATGGACAGGGGACCCAGATGGAACCATTGCACCAGGGCATCTTCCACGCCGTCGAGAACGCCGAGCAGATCCGCGATCTCATCAGCAACCGACTCCGCGTCCTCAAGTCCGCTGGACTGGGCGATCCCGACGATCCCGATGCCACGCCCACCGCACCGGCCGTGGTCCTGCCGCCACCGATCCCGTCCGGAGTGGGGGGTTCGCCACGGAGCGAGGCGCTGGTCGCCGCCGGCGAACTGCTGATAGAAGCCCGGGCCCTTCGGCAGCAGTTGGGATCGGGCCGCGCCGCGCCGCAGGCCTAAAATTGGCGTGGCAAGCCACCCGTTTCAGGACAGCTTACGGACCATGAGCTCGATCCATATCCACCCGCCCTGGCTTCTCCCGGAGCGTCTGGTCACCCCCGAGAACACCTGGCGCGATCGCCGCCGCTTCCTTCGCGAGCTCGGGATCGCCGGGGTCGGACTTGCCGCGGCACCGTCGTTGCTCGCCCAGGAAACAGCCCCCGCTTCGGCCGGAATGTACCCGGCGAAACGCAATCCAGGCTTCGACCCGAAGATTTCCCTGACGCCCGAACCGCCCGTCACCACCTACAACAATTACTACGAGTTCAGCACCACCAAGGATCGCGTCCACAAACTGGTGGGACCGTTCCGGGTGAACCCGTGGTCGGTCTGGGTCGGTGGCCTGTGCGAGAAACCCACGACCTTCAGCCTCGACGAGATCCTCAAGGTCGCGCCGCTGGAGGAACGGGTGTACCGCTTCCGATGTGTCGAGGCCTGGTCCATGGTGGTTCCCTGGACCGGCTATTCCCTCTCGAAACTGCTGGAGAAGGTGGTGCCCAAGTCCGACGCCCGCTTCGTCAAGTTCACCACCGTGCTGCGTCCCGAGGAGATGCCCGGGATCGCACGGCTCTCGAACTACCCATGGCCCTACACCGAGGGACTCCGCCTCGACGAGGCCATGCATCCGCTGGTGATGCTGGCCACCGGCCTTTACGGAAAGCCCATGCCGAAGCAGAACGGCGCGCCCGTCCGGCTCGTGGTGCCATGGAAGTACGGCTACAAATCGATCAAGAGCATCGTCAAGATCGAGCTGGTCCGAGATCAGCCGAAGACGTTGTGGGAATCCCTCTCCCCCGAAGAGTACCCCTTCGAATCCAACGTCGAACCCCGCGTGCCGCATCCCCGATGGAGTCAGGCCACCGAACGCGAACTTGCCACCGGCGACCGCATTCCCACCCTGCAATACAACGGCTACGCCGCCGAGGTCGCGAAACTCTACCCAGCACGGTAACCGTCGGTGCCGAGGTCACGAGGCTCATTCGCGTCGGGCTCCCCGTAGGCGACGAGGTCACGAGGCTCACTCACGTCGTCTCCTACGGGTAGGCGACGAGGTCACGAGGCTCACTTCAATCGGGAGGGGAACGTGCGAAGGCCGGGGGACGTCCCAATGGAAGTCAGAGTCTCCTCACGTCGTCTCCTACGGGTAGGCGACGAGGTCACGAGGCTCACTTCAATCGGGAGGGGAACGTCCGTGGGCCATGGTACGCCCGAATGGAAGTCAGAGTCTCCTCACGTCGTCTCCTACGGGTAGGCGACGAGGTCACGAGGCTCACTTCAATCGGGCGGGGAACGTCCGTGGGCCGTGGCACGTCCCAATGGAAGTCAGAGTCTCCTCACGTCGTCTCCTACGGGTAGGCGACGAGG
>JBDNHZ010000080.1:0-9132 GCA_041688515.1 Verrucomicrobiota bacterium | reverse complement strand
GGCGACGAGGTAACGAGGCTCACTTCAATCGGGCGGGGAACGTTCACGGACTCGCGGAGCTCGCCCCTCCGGGGAACAGAGTCTCCTGACGTCGTCTCCTACGGGTGGGCGACGAGGTGACGAGGCTCACTTCAATCGGGCTGGGAACGTTCACGGACTCGCGGAGCTCGTCCCTCCAAAGGCAGTCTCCTGACGTCACCGCCTTGTTCCGACTACGAAGGCGTTGAACAACCCGTACTTCAACGGCGTGAGGTTCAGCAGCCACTGGGCCGGTCCCGGGACGTAGCGATCGGTGCACTCGACCCGTTCGAGGTCGCATCCGAAACGCTCCAGGAAGAACGCGAGGTCGAGGGCGTTGGTGCAGACGATGGCGTCGTCATCCGGGGTGAACGGTTGCTTGATGATCGGGGTCATCTTCTCGAACCGGACTAGGTCCGGCTCCCTTCGCATGCGCTGACGCCGTGCGAGCAACGCCTGGAGATTCCGCCATTTGTTGCCGATGCCGCGCATGCGCGGGTGGTAATCGCGAAAACCGAGGAACCGCAGAAAGTTCGGGCTGCTCAGGACCATCCGTCCGCCTGGGCGACACACCCGAACGGCCTCGCGCACGAAATCCTCCGGATCCTGCACATGCTCGACGACGTTGAGCGCACCGACGGTATCGAAGTGATGATCCGGATACGGCAGTTGCGTTCCGTTGTAGAGCAGACAGCGGTCGGTGAAACTCCGGGTCCGCTCGATGTTGGGAGCGGCGACATCCACGCCATGGGCCTCGTAGCCCTCGCGGGTGAGGGTGGCGACCACCTGACCGACACCGCACCCGATGTCGAGGGCGCGGCCACCGGGCTTGGGCGGACGCAGGGTGTCGGTGAACCTGGCATAGAAAGCCGCGTCCCAGCCGGCGAGGATGTCGGCGTAGGCATCATCGTTGCGGACGTGATCGAGGTGGCTGGGAGAATGGGGGGTCATCGCGGGGATCGCGGAGCGATGAAGGCCAGGCTGAGAAGGAGGAGGGCTCCCACGGCAAGGGCCGTGAGACTGACCGTGAGTGCGCCGTGAGGCGGGTCATAACGGAACTCCACCGTGTGTTCCCCGGCGGGAAGGGCCACGCCGCGCATGATGAAGTTGGCACGGAGAAGAGGGGCGGGTTTGCCATCGACCGTGGCATGCCAGTGTTCGTGCCAACGATCGTTCAGCACGAGGACGCCGGCCTGTTTCGACTGCGTCTTCACCACAACCTGACGCGGCTTGAAGAGGGAAATGGTTGCGTCGCCCCGATCCACGCCGGTGCCGGCAGTGATGCCGGTCGGAGCTTCGGAGAGGAGGGTCTCGGCGGCGGGATTGAATCCCGGATCCACGATCCGTTCGAGGGCCCGGGCATCATTGGTTTCCACGGTCCATTGCGAGAGCAGCATCGCGCGGGGCAGGGCCCCCGTGAATTCGAACACTCCGTACGGCCCGTTGGTGCTGAGGGCGGCGGTGTGGCTTTCGGGTTGGTTGAATGCTTCCTGGGTGACCCCGGGCTTCGGTTGCAGGGCAAATCCGAGGATCGGTTTGAAGCCACTGCCCGGCGGGGCAAACGACGCGTCCAATTGCGGTCCGATCGCCAGCGCCGCGATCAGATACCGGGTCGAGGTCAATTGCCACAGACGCCCGATCCGCTTCGGGTCGAGCCGTCCGTCGGGAGCGGTGAAGGCCTTCAGATAGGCCCCGTCCAGGACCGGCGTCCGCGGCATCTGGATGATGTCGAGCGTGGGGATGCTGTAGAACTGGAAGTGATGTTCCAGCCAGAGATTGTGGACGGCGGGGAGGTAGCCGTCCTGGGGCGAGTTGAGCATGTCCCGCGAAGGCGGATAGATCCGCGCCGTCATGCGGGAATGATCGGCCGTGGAGGCCTGAAGACGTTCGATCACCGGGTTGTTCTGATACTTCCAGTCCTTGTCGAAGTACTGGACCCACGGGATGTCGGCGCGGAACAGATCCACGGCGACCAGGATTCCCAGGATCCAGAAGGCTCGGACGGGTTGGACGAATCCGCGCGCCGTCATCACCAGGATCACCGCCGCACCGGCGGTGAGGAATCCCACGGCGATCCAGACCTCGCGGAGGCCGAATTTGAGGACCTGGCTGGCTTCTTCCCCCTTGAATCCGGCGGCGGTGATCTGGGCGAGCACACTGCTGCCGGAGACCGAGTAAAAAACGGCGGCCACGGTGGCGGCCCCAACCGTCACGAGCGTCAGGCGCTTCCAGGTGCGATCAAACCCGGCCGCCTTGGCCCACCAGCGTTTCATGTGATCCAGCAGGCCGCCTCCGGACACGCCGCTGCGCGTCGCCTGGGTAAGGCAGGCCCGGGCCATTCCCTCCAACCCGTGCGCGAAGAGCACCAGCACGCTGATCTGCACCGCGTGCAGGTATTTCATCGGGATGCGGATGGTCGACAGGAAGGGCAGGGCGAAGACCAGCCGAAACAAGGGGAAGAATCGTCCGTAGGCGAGCAGGAGCGACAGCAGCGCGGCACCGGCCCAGAACCAGATCCTCCTCCGCTCGGCCTCGCCATAGGGCGATCCCGGGTCCCGGGAGATGGATCGGGCCAGAGCCCATCCCGCCACCAGCAGCACCACGATGCCGGCGTACTCGCCCGAGCCTGAGAACCTTGCCTGCGGCGATCCGTCCGCTCCAACGGTTCCCCAATAGGCACCTCCGTCGGGCGAATCCATGCGGTACCCGAACAGCCCGGGGACCGCCAACCTCAGCGTCTCCAGTTTCGGGAAGCTCCATCCCGTGATGTAGTCCCAGCGCTGGGCGCTCGACTGACTGGCGGCATCCATCCCCTCCACGCCCTTGATGGCGAACCCGGTCAGCGTCTGGATTGCCTGGGCCCCGATCCACGCCGCCGTCAGCGCCACGATCCCAAGCCGCACGATTCCCGCACCGATGTCCGATGGCTTCCGTCCCGGGATCGACAGCGTTTCCCAGGCGATGGACGCCGCCACAAACAGGCTGAGGATCGCCCCGACATCGGCACCTTCTGAGACATTCATGCCCACCGCGAAGCCGGCGAGCACGACCCGGGCCCATTGACGCCATCCGGGGGCGCCGGGTTGGAGGGCACCCAGGGCGAGAAAGACGAACCCAAAGGCGTAGCACTTGGGGGACAGTCCCCAGCAGGCGTACGAGAAGGCGTTGGAATTGAGGGCCGCGGCGATCCCGGTGATCACCCCCACCGCCGGATGGAAACCGGAGCGACGACAGTAGAACCAGGCCGACAACCCCAGGAACAGCAAGCCGAGCGGCGCATGCCATTTGGCGAAGGCTTCCGGAGAACCCAGGGTGAAAAAGACCGCCTGGGTCGGCACCGGCAGCGCCTCGATCTCCTGACGTCCGATCCAGTTCAGGTTACGCCAATGGCCGGTGAACGCCTCGTGCGCCGTGTCCGCTTGTGCCGTCAGCAATCCGAAGGGAGTGTCATTGGCGAACAGGAGCTTCGAGGGCGTGAACCCGCCCCGGAACAGGACCAGCAGCGGCAGGGCAATCAGCCCAAGGGCAATGAGGAAGGGTCGCAGCGAGGCGATGTGCCGGTTCATGTTGTCGGGGAAGGCTGCGGGATCCTCCGGAGTTCTTCCAGTCGCCAGTTGCGACGACTGGGATCCCGCCTGACGGGAGCGCTTCGGGACCAGCTTCGGACGAGCTCCGGAGGGACGAGCTCCGCGAGTCCGAAAATCCGTAAGCCGGGCATTGGGGACTCGCGGAGCTCGTCCCTCCGAAGCCAGTCCCGCCCGATCTGAGTTTGGGAGGGCTGGGGGCGAAGGATTGGAAGATCAACCCCGGAGCGATTGCAGATCTGCAACCCCTCCTGCGCCCGTCAGAAACCTACGGCTTCACCGCCTCGATCAGATAGAATCGGGGTGCATCCGACACCGACTCGTCGGTGAAGGTGGACTGGGCCTCGGTCGCAGTGACCCGACGGAGCTCGGTCCATTCGGTGTCGGAGAGGGCATCCTTGCGCAGAATGCGATAGATGGCACCCGGCACCGACGACCAGGCGATGGACGGAACGATCCGGACCCGGACTGCAAAGCCGCTGAGGGGATCGACGGGATTCGATCCGTTGATGAACTCCTGCCCGTTGTTCGCACCGTCGTTGTCTGGATCCGCATCGGCCGCCACCCGGGGATCGGTCCTGTAACCCGGCCCGAAGTACTGCTCACGCCAGATGGAGGAGATCCCGTCGTCGATCGCGTAAACCCGGAGGAACTCCCCGGAGACCACTGGCGACACCGGCAGAGCTCCAGCAAAGAGCCGGGCCTTGACGACCGCTGAGGCGAAGAGACGGACGGGGGTGCTGCCGTACAGGAGCGAGCCGGCAGTCGGTTCGGAGCCGTCAACGGTGTAGCGGAGCTCGGGGCCCGTACCGCCGCCGAGGATCTGGAAGGTGATCGAGTTGGTGAAGAATCCGGGGGTTGGATAGAAGGCGATCGGCAGGTTGTCGTGATAGATCAACTGGAGTCCATTGATCGCGGCCGTGGGTCCGGATCCGCGCTTGGCGGTCAGGATCAAGGTGCGGTCCGGTCCGACGAAAAAGTCGCGGTAGGCGACATACTGGGAACCCTCGGTCCAGACGGGATTCTTCCACTGACTGTCCGAAGCGGTCGCCTGGTCGCCGAGATGGATGCCGGCCGACTGGAGATTGAAGATGCTGTTGTGGACGTCCGCCGGCCCACCATGGCCGTAGGCGTAGTGGGTATACCGGCCCACCGGCAGGTCCTTCACGGTGGCGCGGACGTTTCCGCCGGACGGAAACGGATGGAGGAAGATGCCCATCATGGCGTCCGGGTACTCATTGTTTGACGCGCCAGCGGCATTCTCGACCAACAGGTCGGCGGTGGAGAGGGCACCGTCCGACCAGTGCATGTTGGTGAGGGATCCTGACTGGCGGGCACCTCCCAGTTCGTTGTCGCGGCTGTACAGGTTCCACAGGTCATCCGGGCCATTGCCCGCGGCGGCAGGACCGCGGCGGACCGGGGTGAGATTGACCCCGAAATTCAGATTGAGAAGGCGGGGAGGATCGCTGACGGGCGGCGGGGGGGGGGTCAGCCCGGCAAGCGAAGCCACCTCGGCGGGGGTGAGGGCGCGGGAGAAGATCCCGACTTCATCCAGCGAACCCAGGAACGGGCCGTAGCCATTGACGCTGCCGAAGGTTTTTGACGGGAAGATGTCACCTGGAGTGATGACCGAGCGAAGGTCGGTATCCAACCCGGTCTTCACCCACTGACCATTGACGTACAGGTTTGGGACATAGCGATCGTAGACGACGGCGACGTGCGTCCAGTTCCTGACCACCCCGTTCCAGACGAGGGGGGTTGGGAGATAGGCAAATCGGTGTTCTGCGACCGAAACGCCGTTGACGCCCACGGAGACCCCTGCACCGGCCCCGCCCACGAGATCGTCTCCGCCGTGATCGGGGTAAATGGCGTACTGCTGACCGCTGGCCCCGGTGAATCCCCGGATCGTTTCACCGGTGACGCTCCGGGGTTGTTCTGGCCGGACCCAAAACACCATGGAGAAGGAGTTTTTAAGGTGGCGCAGGGGAGGATTCGTATTGCCCACAATCACCTCGGCGAGGCCGGGAAACTTGAAAGCCGAACCCCGCACACCGGCGACAAAGTTGATGCCGGTCCCCACCTTCAGATGCTCCTGCCCGACAGAGTCGAGCCCGTCGCCGTCACCCCGCCACAGATGGGCGAGTCCCGGAATGGAGGTTGGATCGGCGGGCGTTTGGGCGAGGCCGGTGCCAAAAGCGGCAGCGATGGAAAATGCCAGAATCGCGAGGCGACAGTTCGGAGGGGAAGTGGCTGGTGGGAACTTCATACGATACTTGTAACCGCACCCGATCCCGGTCCCGGCGTCAAGCGGTGACATCCTGATGCGGGCGATTTGCGGTTTTGCTCCGGCGTGCTCCCGGGCTGCCGGGGACACCCACGACACCGGGAAGGGGCTTCATCCCGGAGGGATGGGAGCGACTAGCCCGGGGTCAGCGAAGCGCTACCCCGGGGTAGGGATTGAATGGAAGATCAACCCCGGAGGGGTTGCAGATCTGCAACCCCTCCGGGGTAGAATTCCATCGGGGACGTGTGACCCGGGGGATCGCTTCGCTCGCCCCGGGCTAATCGCTGAAACGCCTCCGGCGTAGTGGGACCTAGGACCGCGGGAGTCCTCGCCCGCTTCACCGTTTCGCCCGTTGCTTCACGGCCTGGATCAGGATCTCCATTTCGCGATTCGCGACCGTCTTGTGGTCATAGCGCTGAACGAACGCGCGCCCGGCAATTCCCCGTTCTCGCGCTGCGCCCGGGTTCGCCAGCCAGTACAGGATCTGTTTCGCCACGGCGGATGTGTCCTTCTGGGGAACCAGATCCAGTTGGTCGGGGAACACCCGTCGGAACACCGGCACTTCCATCGCCACCACCGGAATTCCTGCGGCTAGGAATTCGTTGACCGACAGTCCCCATCCTTCCTCGCGCGAGAGGCTCAACCCGACCCGGCTTTGACCGACCAGGCGGGTCTTGTCCGCCTCCGAGACCGCGCCGACCAGGCTGATGGAAGACTCGAGCCCGGCGGCTTTGATTCGGGCGGCGAGTTCCATTCGATGCGGGCCTTCGCCGATGACCAGCAGTCGAGCCGTGGGGCGACGGGCGATGACCTGCCTCCACACCGCGACGGCGTCGAAGGCCCCCTTGTGTTCGTGGACACGGCCGAGGAGCACGGCGTCGAACTCCTTGGGCAGGTCGATCGCGAGCGGGATGGAATCGAGATCAATCCCGTACCCGGTGGAATGGGTCGGACTGGGCGTGAGCCCGAGGCGTGCCTCCACGGCATTGAAATCCCGGGCGATGAGTTCCGTCCCGCACAGGATGGCGTCGGCCTCGCGATTCAACCAGCGCGCGGAGATCCGTTCGGACCACAAGTGAAGATGATCGAAGACTCCGTGTGCCTGCCTCTGGGAGCCGAGCACGTGATGAACCTTGGCAACCAGCGCCGCCTGAAACCGCCGGGCGAGCGCGCGGGCCGGGCCGATCTCGTAGATGAACTGGGCGCAGGCGAAGACCACGTCGTACCGGTGCGGAAACCGGGTGAACCGATGGCTCACCAGACGCCAGGCGAACGCCGGTAGATAGCGCCAAGTTTGCCCGAGATGCCGGGTGGGATCGAACAAGTTGTCGCAACTGATCAACTCCGATTGGGGGAACAGTTCCCGGAAGATCGGCCACGCGGCGCGCGCCACGAGGACGTCGACCGTGGCCCCCTGTGCGCACCAGTGCTTCGCCACGCCGGCGAAGTAGATCTGCACGCCCGAGACCGATCTGGCATCCAAGGCCGAGTTGTAAACGATCAGGATCCGCATCCGCGAAAGGGTTGCCATGAACCGGCGAACGGAGCCAGTCCGTCGAATGTGGGAACCCAAAACTCCCAACTTGAATCTTTGTCTTCGTCCGTCCTGTCGCTTCACTTGCCTTCGAACATGCCGCTACGCTCCGTCATCGATGTGGGGACGAATTCCGTGAAGGTGCTTCTGGCCGAGGTCACGGCGGGCATCGTCACGCCCGTGTGGGAAACCAGCGAACAGACGCGCCTGGGCCGCGGGTTCTACGAGACCCATCGGCTCCAGCCCGAACCGATCGCTGCCACCGCCGTCGCCGTCGCGGCTTATGCCGTCGAGGCCCGCGCCCGCGGAGCCGGAACTGTCCGGGTCGTGGCGACCAGCGCTGCCCGGGATGCCGTGAACCGGGACGAACTCCTCGACGCCATCCGCCAGACCTCCGGGCTCCGGGCGGAGGTCATCTCGGGGGAGCAGGAGGCGGAGTGGGGCTTTCGCGGAGTCATGACCGATCCCGCCTACGCCGGGCGTTGCGTTCTCATCATCGACGTCGGCGGAGGGAGCACGGAGTTCATCCTCGGCCGGAGCGGTTCCCTCGAGTACCGCCATAGTTTCAAGTTGGGATCCGTCCGGTTGCACGAACGATTTGCACCGGCGGATCCACCGGCGCCGGGGGAACTCGTCCGGCTACGGGATTGGCTGAGTGGATTCTTGGGGCAGGAGCTCAAGCCCGGGTTGGAGGCGGCCATGCTGCGGGCGGGACGTCCCGAGCGCGTGGTGGGCGTGGGCGGGACGACCGCGATCCTGGCGTTGATGGAGGCGCGGACGACGAAGTTCGATCGGGAATTGGTGGAGTCATCCCGGTTTGAGGTCAGCCGTTTGAGCGGAGTTCTGGAGGCGCTGTGGTCGGAACCGCTGGCGGTGCGTCGGACCCGTGTGGGTCTGCCACCCGAGCGGGCCGATGTGATTCCGTTCGGGGTGGGGATCTATGAGTCGGTGCTGCGCGTGTTCGGATTTCCGGAGCTGGGGGTCAGCACCCGCGGGCTGAGATACGCGGCGTTGCTGGAGGAGTCCGCCCATGACTGAGGCGGAATCGGTGGCCTTGCGCCGGGGGGTGGAGGCGTTGATGGCGCGATTCGAGACGGAACCTGTCCACGTTCTGCACGTGCGCGATCTGGCCCTCGCCCTGTTCGACGCCCTGGGTCCCGCACGCGGATTGGACGCCGAGGATCGGGCGGTGCTCGATGCCGCCGCCAGTCTGCATGATATCGGTTGGTTTGTGACCCAGCCCGATGGCCGGGGGCATCATCGGGAAACGGCCCGATTGATCCGCGAACACACGTGGCCCGGGCTTCGACGCGAGACCGTGGAGTTCGTTGCCCTGGTTGCCCGGTACCATCGGAAGGCGATCCCCTCGGAGAAGGCCCATGACGAATTCGCCGCGTTGCCGGCGATGGCCCGGGGCCGGGTCCGCTGGCTGGCTGGCATCCTGCGTGTGGCGGATGGACTCGACCGACGTCACATCCAGGCGGTGACCGCGGTGCTGGCGACGCAGGTCGGACGGGTGATCCGCATCACCGTTTCCGGGGTGGACGCCCTGACCACCGAGGTGGCAGGGGCGTTGAAGAAGGTGGATCTGTTGGAGGAGATTTCCGGGTGCGGAGTGGAGATCACGGCACGCGATTGTCCAAAGCACTCCTGAATCCTCCGATTCTCCCCGTCCCAACGGTGTAATCTGTGAAATCGGTGGATCCTCCTCC
>JBDNHZ010000011.1:0-10750 GCA_041688515.1 Verrucomicrobiota bacterium | reverse complement strand
CCCCAGATCCATGGCCTCCGGTCGGGATGCCGGACCCCGACTCAGGATGCGCCCAAGCGTCGGATCGATGGGGTGAACGTCCCGGATCCCGGCGGCCCCTGCGGGAGGAACTGCGTTCCCTTCCGGAGAAATGTTCTCGGTCCAGGCCAATCCCAGAGGCGCCAGCGCCTGCCGCAACCCGGGCAGGCTCCAGAGAAGGACGTGATCGTCATCGGTTCCAGCGGCAATCCGCCGGCCGTGGGGATCAAACGCCAGAGAGGAGATGGGCAATCCGGAGTCCAACCGCACCACCGGCCGCCAGGACTCCGTGGAAAGCACCAGAACTCCCGAGCGGGGACTCGCGACTGCAAAGGCACGGCCGTACCGGGACCATCGGCCCATTCCGGGGGTTGTACTTCCTGCACCGGTCGGTTCCGCCAAGGAAGGACGCCAATCGTGAGTGCTGAAGACGCGGTGCATCTCGCCACCCGCCACCAGCAGATGTCGGCCGTCCGGACTGAACGACGGGCTTCCGGCACCCGGTTCGAGCTCCAGCACCCGCTTCCCGCCGCCGACGGGGATGACCGAAAGCCGCAACCCCTCGGATTCCACCGCAAGCCAACGCCCCGCTGGGTCGATCGTGGCACCACGAGCCGACTCGAGTTCCTTTTGCAGCGGAAGCCATTCTTGATCCACGAGGTCGAACCGAAGCAGGGATCCGTCTCCGTCGGGGATCAGAAGCGTCCGATCATCCCCATCCCCGACGGAGCGTCCCAGCCACGCCAAACGAGGGGGGCGGATCTCACCCGCCGGCACCAGCGTCATTCGTCGCCCCACCTCGCGCAGATCGAACCAGCGGATGCCCAAGCGGTGCACGACCGCCAGTCGTTTTCCCTTCGGCTCAAAATGAGCGGAGACGGCACCGTAGATCGGACTTGAATGGACCACCTGTCCCAGCACCGGCTCGATCAGGGAGACCCCAGACTGTCCCACAGCGACGACCCACTGCCCGTCTGGGCTGAACTCCACGTGGCGGACCGTCTTGCCGCCTCGCAGCGGGACCGAAGTCAACCCGACCGGACGTTGCATCCGGGCGATGCCGAACTCCGCTCCGTCCAGATAGACGAGCCGGGCACCATCGGCGCTGAAGAGCAGAGGCTGCCAAAGCTCCGATTGTCCCAGCAATTGCCCCGTCCTTCCCTGCCACAGACAGGTTTGTCCATCATCGGACACCGACCAGGCCAGCCCCCCGTCGGGGGAGAGCACGAGACGACGGATGGGATTGCGGTGTCCGGCCAGATCCCGGAATCGGCCGCTGCGCAGGTTCCAGAGACGGAGGCCGCCGGCTTGGTCACCCACCAGAAGGAAACCGTTGCGCCAGACAACGGCCCGGACATCGCCTCGGTAGAAGGGCAGCCATCGAACCGACGCCCCGGTCATCGGATCGATCACTTCCAGATGATCCTTCCATTGGACCAGGACCTGGGAAGGACCCGGCCCATCCGACACCGCCAGCGCTCCAACCGCGGATTCAGGCAAGGGGAACGCCCGCACCAACCGTCCGGAAGGCATCTCGCGAAAACCGATCTGGCGGTCGCGACCGGCCACCACCGCATGGTGATCGTCCGCGGAGAATCCCAGCCACTGCCCAGCCTGCTCGAACACGACGGAGCCGTTGGATCCATCCAGAACGCGAACCCCAGCCTCATCCGCGACGGCGAGCCAACGACCCGCACGGCTGAACGCCAGGGTGAAGATCGGGCGTCCCGTCGCCGATCGATGCTTCCACAGCGTCGAGCCGGTTGCGCGCCGCCACACGCGCACCTCGCCATCCGGGCGGGCGTCGGCCACCAGATCCAGGCCATCCGAGAGCGTGACGGGAAGCCCGACCCCGGAATGTCGATGGCGATCCTCCTCGGGGCCGACATCCCAACGGCCAAGAACTGCGGCCGCTTCATTCCGGAGTTCAACCCGCGCCTCCGCCTGGGCGGCGCCCGAGAGCAACTCCAGCGCCCGGGCCCGGGTGCGGATCCGACCGGACAGACGAAGTCCACGCGCCTCGCCGAGGCGGGCAAGGACCAGATCGCCCCGGGCGCGATCACGCTCCTCCACCACGGCCTGACGCGAGGCGGCGAGGGAGAACGCCACCCAGACCGAACCCACGACCAGCACCAGGCCGAGGACGGCGATGGCGACGGTGAGTCCCACGACGGCCTGCTGTTGCCTCAGCCATCGCCAGAAATGTTCCTGCCGGGTGGCCGGCAGCGATTCGATCGGACTTCCCGACAGCCACCGCCTCAGTTCGCGGGCGAGGGCTCCCGCACTTTGCAGCCGTCGATCCGGATCCTTCTCGAGACATCGCATGCTGATGATGTCGAGTTCATGCGGCACTCCCCGAAGCTCCACACCGGGTGGCGGAGCGGGAGCATCGGCGACCATGCGCAGCAGGGCCTGTTGGCTGAGCGCGGCGAACGGGGCCTTCTGGGCAAGCAACTCATAGAGGATGATCCCGAGGCCATAAATGTCGCTCGCCACCGTCGCGAGTTCCGACCCCTGCCCGGCCACCTCAGGAGCCACGTAGCGCGGCGTTCCAATGACCTGACCCGGTTCCTCCTCCGGCATGGCATCGTCCGCCAGCTTGGCCAGGCCGAAATCGCTGACATAGGCCCGCCCGGTGTCATCGAAAAGCACATTGCCGGGCTTGAGATCCCGGTGGAGCACTCCGCGATCATGGGCGTACTGGACCGCATCGGCGAGGATGGCCACCAACTCGGCGATCTCCCGCCAACTCCGGCGATACCGTGTCCGCCGCTCCGCCAGAGTGCCTCCCGCGGCGAGCTTCATGGTGAAGAAGGGGACCCCGTCGTACTCGCCGACCTGATACACCGGCAGGATGTGGGGGTGTTCGAGGCGCGCGATGGCCCGGGCCTCCAGCAGGAAGCGCTCCCGGAACGTCTCCGCTTCCAGTTGGTGCGGAAGCAACATCTTCAACGCCACCTCGCGCCGTGGCTCCAACTGGGTCGCCTGGTACACGATCCCCATGCCGCCCCGCGCCAACTCCCGCGTGACCTCGTACCCGGGAAACTCCAGCAACACGCTCCGGGTGGTCATCGGCGGCGTCGAAGCCCGCATCTCCTCCGCGAGCATGGAGGCGTCCGGGACGGGTCCCGGATCAAACAGCAGCCCGGCTAGGCACCTCGGGCAGAGGCCATCCAATGCCCCAGATTCCAGAGGCGACTGGCAGTCCGGGCACCTGTGATCGGTCATGAAGCCTCGGGGTTCCGCACGCGGGCATCCTCAGGCGACGTCGGACCCACCGCTGCGGGCAGGTCGCTGCCGCGATCCATCAACACCCGTTGGAGCCATGCCAGCTCGGCGTCGATCTCGTGCGGGGCGGACACCGTCTGCGCCACTTCCGAGCGGACGTTGACGCGGAACGCATTCCGCAACCGGAAGATCTCGGTCTTCAACGCCGCCAGCGAAATCCCAAGGGTCGTGGCGATCGCCTCGTAGGTGGGAGGCTCTTTTCCTACCGGCAGGAACGCCTTCAGGTGGGCGAACAGGTGCGCCTTCCCATTGGCGGCGTACTCCTGGCGGGTCCGTTCAAACGAACGTCCCAACAATTCCAGCGCCCAGTTGCGATCAAATGACCGGACCACATCTTCGGCCACCGACGCATCGGTCAGGGTCTCCGCCATTCCCTCTTCACTCGCGCTCAGATGGAGCACATCGCCTCCGCGCTTCAGGGCACGTCGCCGGAGTTCCACCTCGCGCAGGAACCGGCTGAGGGATCCCAACAGAAATGAGCGGAACCGCCCCCGGTGCGGATCGGCCCGACGCCAGGCCGAGTGGTCCGTGAGCTGCATCAGGAATTCCTGGGTCAGATCCTGCGCCTCAGCCTCGACATAACCCCGCTGCCGCAGGGCGTAGAAGACCGGCACCCAGTAGCGCTGACACATCTCTTCCAGCGCGGCCGCCTGCCGCTCGCCCCCGCTCTTGGTCGCGTGCCCCAGGATGCTCCAGTGGGTGGACGGAAAATTCACGCATCCCTCCTACCACGGCCCCTGCAAGGTTTGGAGTTGGAAGTTTGATTTTTCCCCGTCCAGCGGCACCCATCGAGTTCCATGACGAGTTTCGCGAGTCCGAAATCTGCGGGGAAGTTGAGGACTCGTGGAACTCGTCCCTCCGCCTCTACCAGCGCAGCGCTTGCAACCGTCGCGCCACTTCCTCCGCATTCGCCCGACTGTTGAATGCGCTGACCCGGAACCATCCCTCGCCGTTGCGCCCGAATCCCGATCCCGGCGTGATCACGACATTGGCGTCGCCCAGAATCTTGTCGAAGGCCTGCCAACTGGTATAGCCCGCGGGCGCACCGACCCAGATGTACGGGGCGTTCACTCCTCCCAGCACCGTCAATCCGGCGGCCTTGGCCCCGGCGACCAGGATCCGCGCATTTCCCATGTAATGCTCCACCAACGCCCGGACCTGCGCCTTGCCTTCGACCGAATACAGCGCCTCCGCCGCCCGCTGGACGAGGTACGACACTCCATTGAACTTGGTCGTCATCCGGCGCGACCAGAGCGGATGCAACGGCAGTCTCTCCCCTGCCCCGGTCCGTGCCTTGAGGGACTTCGGCACCACCGTGAAGGCACAGCGCACCCCGGTGAATCCACCGCTCTTGGAAAAACTCCGGAACTCGATGGCACATTCCCGTGCTCCCGGAATCTCATAGATCGAGTGCGGCACGCCGGGTTGCGTGATGTAAGCCTCGTAGGCCGCGTCAAAGAGCAGGATCGCCCCATGCTTCAATGCGTACGCCACCCACGCCTCCAACTGTTCCCGGTTGGCCGCCGCTCCCGTCGGGTTATTGGGCGAACACAGATAAACCACATCAACCGCTTCCGCGGGCGGAGCCGGAATGAACCCGTTCTCCTGGGTGCACGGCAGATAATGGATGCCCGCATAGGCCCCGCTGGCATCGGCGTCCCCGGTGTGACCGGCCATCACATTGGTGTCGACGTAGACCGGATACACCGGGTCCGTGATCGCCAGCTTGTTCCGGTCGCCGAGGATGTCCAGAATCGCCCCGCAATCGCACTTGGACCCATCACTGACGAAAATCTCGTCATCTGCCACCTCCAGCCCATGAGCCCGATAATCGTTCTCAGCGATCGCGGCGCGGAGCCACTCATAACCCTGCTCCGGACCGTAGCCCCTGAAAGTCTCGCGCACCGACATCTCGTCTACCGCCTGGTGCATCGCCGCGACGACCGCCACCGGCAATGGCTCGGTCACATCGCCGATCCCACATCGGATCAACCGCTTGGCAGCCTCGGGATTTCCCTCGCAGAACGCCTTCACGCGTCGTCCGATTTCCGGAAACAGGTATCCCGCCTTCAACTTCAGGTAGTTCTCGTTCAGATAGGCCATGGCAATGTGCGTCGTCGTTCCCGGGCAACGTCCATCGTCGCCCCGCCGTCACAACGGGGGCGGACCGTAGGAAATGCCGCCCCCCCGAAGCAATCCCGATGACCACCCTTCCCGTCGTCCACCGCGAACTGACCGTGGCCGGGCGCCAGCCATGGACGTACCACACCCGGGTCGTGGCCGCCGTCCTGCTGACCCTGCTCGGGGGCGTGCTCCTGGTGTTCCCCGGGAGATCCCTGGCGGGCGTGGTTATCCTTCCCGTCCTGGCCTTCAAGCTCCTGAGTTCAACCGCCTTCGCCGGTTGCCTGCTCGGCGGGGTCCTGCTGACGGCGGATTCCATCGTGTCCGAACGTCGCAATGGGACCCTCGGCCTGTTGTTCCTCACCGAGTTGGGCAGCCTCGACATCGCCGTCGGGTAACTTTCCTCGTCGATCATCCAGGGACTCTGCGCCCTGCTGGGCACCCTGCCGATCCTCGCCATCCCGCTCATGATGGGTGGCATCTCCTGGACCGCCTATTGGACCACCTGCCTGGTGCTGCTGGGCACCTTTGCCGGCGCTGCCGGAGCCGGCCTGTGGGCCTCGGCCCGCTCCCGTTCCACCGCAGGCGCGTACTCTCACGCCCTCCTGTTGCTGGTTCTGATTTGTACCGTCCCGCCTCTGTTGGCGTGGGTTGCCCGAAGCTCCGGACTCGGTCCTACCGTCCTCACCCACGTCGATCTGTTGAGCCCCGTCACCGGTCTCGCCTGCGCGTGGTCAGCCGATCCCCTGATGGGAAGCTCGAAGATCAGCGCGCTGGTGTCCGGAGCGTTCGCGGCCTTCCTCGGCACACTGGCGCTCATGGCCACCGCCTGGGAACTCTCCCGTTCCGGACGCACCGGGTTCGGCACGGGCCGGACAGCGCCCGGTGGTGGGGGCGATTCTCCAGCAGAGACTTCTCCGGAATCCAGACTCCCGCTCTCCCTCAGCCCCTACGCACGGCAGTACCTCCGCCGCATCCCGCAGGTTCGGGGCCTCGACTGGCTGTTCCGGATCGGACTCATTACGTTCGGATGCTTCCAATTGGCCGCGTTCATCACCTCGCAACGCAACCTCGCCATCCCGCTTTTCATCACCTCCATGTTCATCGCTTACGCCCTGCACGCGGTGTTCAAGATCCGGACCGCCCTGGCCGCCGTCGGGCCCTGGTTTGAAGAAATCCAACAGGGCGGACTCGAACTTCTCCTCTGCACTCCCGTCAACCCGACGGCCCTTCGCAGGGGCCACCGGGAGGCCGTCCGATACAACCTCCACGACACCCGACGACTGCTGGTGGTGGTCAACGCCATCCTTTGTCTCAGCATCTTCGATCCAGAACTCAATCTCGCCGACACCCCGATCCGGGTCGTCTTCCTGACCATTTACCTTGGGGGCATTGCCTCCCTCTGGGTCGACGTGCCGGCGATCAGCAACGCCGGAGTCCTGCACGCGTTGAAGCAGCGAAAGATTGGGAATATCCTCGCCCGGACCCTCCTCCCCATCCTCCTACCGCCGTGGATCACTGCGCTGGGGATCTTGATCGCCTTCTCCTACAACCCCCGCAAATCCGAGCTCGCCATCTGGTTCATCACCTTCCACATCGCCCATCTGCTCGTGGCCCACGGGGTCGCCCACCGATCGGGTAAGGCCCTCGACAACCACTTCCGCTTCCTGGCCCATCAGCGACTGGGAGGTGAGCTCGCGTCACCGGCGTGCTCGCGCATTTCAGCCCTTCCATCTGTGGAATCTGTGAAATCTGCGGATCAATGAACTGCGGCTTTTAGGGCCAATCCATAGCGACGGACCACTTCAGGATCCATCCCTCCCGGTATCGCAGCCGCCGCAGCCTGGACGTTGCCGGCAGGCAATTCGTCCCGTGCGGCCGCCTCGGCGGGAGAGAGCGCCATCCAGAGCAGTGTTTGAAGTCCCCCGCCCAACAACCGGACCCCCAGGCAGGTACCGATCACCACCCATGCCAACTGCCGCACGACGCTCGCGGTCGGGACGGAGGAACGACGATGGTTTCGCCTGACCAGCATCAGCAGCCCGCCCCCCAACGCCAACACCGCGAGTCCCACCAGCACCGTCAGCCCCCGCTGGGCTTCATCGATGGACACCCGCCATCCCGCATCGGTAACCCAGGCGGGCACCGGCCGTCCTTCCTCCGAGTCGATGGCCCAGTGGGACCAGCCGGCCCCCAAGGCAATCGCACCGGCGATGCCGCCCCCGATCCCGACCGTCGCGGCAGTCGCCTTCATCGTGCTCCGGCAGATGGACGACGCCAGAATGCTGGCAGCCAATAACAGGCCGAAGCTCGCCGCATGGGCGGCCAGAGCGAGAGGCTCCACTCCGTCGAAATTCGATTGGAGGCGTTCGGCAGGGAAACTCATCCACACCAGCACCCCGGGAACGGCCACGCCCAGCACGATTGCCAGCCCGAGGGCCACCGCCACCTTGATCCACCACTGCCGGCCGAGGGACACCGGCTGGGTCAATTGCCAGTCGAGCGTCCCGAGCTCCCGTTCCTCCGCCACGCTGGCGGCGCCGGCTCCCACCAGCGCGACGGCTCCCAGGATGCCCGCGAGGATCGTGATCATCGGAGGGTCGTCCAAGGTTTCCCGGAACGCGCCGGAGGTCATCGAACCAAGGAGGAGCCAGACGAGCCAGAGCCCCACCGTGACCCAGCTCATCAGCCACGGGATGACATGCAACCGGAGTTCCTTGCGCACCAATTGAACGGTGCTGCTCCCCGTCGGCAGCACACGGGCCAGAACCCGATCCAAGGGACGGCTCAGCGGATGCATTCCCGACGTCATTCTTCCGCCGGCACCCCCCTCCCGGACCTCCAAGCGTGCAAACGCACGCCAACCGCACGCCAGCGCGGCGATGAGATACACCGAGAAGCCCGGGCTCATCCCCATTGCCGTTGACGATCAGCTCCAGCGTCCGGCCCTGACGTCGCACCGATCTCGCCGTCGCGAACTCCGCTTCGGCCGGCAGTTCCCCTTCAAACTCCGCCCGGAGCCGTCGGAACTTCGATCGCGCTTCATCGGCATTGGCCGTCAGTACCGCCTTGCCCTGATCCACCACGGTGAACCGGTCGATCAAGCCCTCGAATTCGCTGATCAGATGCGTCGACACGAACACCGTCCGCTTCCCCGGTGCCGCATCCTGATAGGCCCCGATCACCGTCTGGATGAACTCGCGTCGGACCAACGGATCCAGTCCCGAGGTCGGCTCATCGAGCACCAGCATCTCGGGCTCCGCCGCGATCGCCCCGATCAAGGCGAGTTGCGTTCGTTGTCCCTTGCTCAGACCCGACGTCGGTGCCGCGGCATCCAGTTGGAATTGGTCCAGCAAGGACGCTTCCAATTCCCGGTTCCAATGCCCTCGGAAGCTCGCCTGATAATCCAGCGCTTCGCGGACACTCATCCACGGATAGAACGCGACGAAGTCCGGCACATAGGCCAGGCGCGACTTCACCGCAGACTCCTCCCGTTGCGGATCGAGGCCGAACACCCGCACGGTCCCGACGTGCGGTCTCAGCAGGTTGAGCAGGCATTTGATCGTGGTCGTCTTCCCGGCGCCGTTGCGGCCGAAGAATCCGTAGCACTGGCCCGGCTCCACTGTGAGTGACAGGCCGTGGAGTGCCTCCGTGCGTCCATAACGCTGGACGAGCCCCTGGATCTCGATGGCGGGTGAATTCATGGGTATGTCTGGGTAGAGGATCGTTTCAGGAACGCGACGTGTGGTTCGACTGCTGCCGCTCGCGGAAAACTTCCAATCGTTGATCCAACAGAGACCGAAGATCGTCGTCGCCGATCTGGAGGTGGTGCGCGGCCACGATCACCGCATCCAGTTCCACGGCCAACCGGTCTGAACGGACCGCCTTGCGCCATTGCGACACCCCGTTGGCCTTGAGGAAGCAGCCGGCACCCTGGCGGGTCTCGATCACTCCCTCGGACTCCAACTCCGAATACGCCCGGGCCGCCGTATTGCGGTTGATGCGCAGGTCTTCGGCCAGGGCCCGCACCGACGGCAACGCATCCCCGGGCCGCAGCGCCCCGCTGGCGGCCGCTGATTTCACCTGTTGCACGATCTGCTGATAGACCGGGACACCCGATCAGACTCCCGCAGAGACGCGGAGAACGCAGAGCCATTGTACCGATCCTGCTCCGCGGAACTCTGCGGCCCCTGCGATCTCTGCGGTGAACCCCGTTCCCCTCCCCAATAGCGGCAGACCGAAGCCCATTGGCCGAAAGGAACGCAGAATCAAAAGAAGGGGACCGGAGCGACCACAGCGTCCCAACGCGTGGCTCCGCACCCATTCGGTTTCCCCCATTCTTTCGTCTCCTTTCGTTCTTTTCGGCCAGTTCCCCGGATTTCGGCCCAGAAGTTTCACCGCAGAGATGCGGAGAACGCAGAGCCATCGCAGGGCTGTCAGTCCTGCTCCGGGGAGCATTGCGGCAGTTCCATTCGCCCGGGAGCGAAGTCACGGACTCGCGGAGCTCGTCCCTCCGAACCTCGTCCCTCCGCCTCAAGGGATGGCGAAGACTTGATCGGCGCGGATGGGTTCCACGCTCTTGTCGATGTTGGCCGCCAACCAATCGCGTTGGCTCTGGGTGAAGGGGCCTTGATAGAGGAGTTCCGCCCCGACCAGCGACGCGGGCGTCATGCGGAAATAATAGCGGGTCTTGTCGCCGGTCTCGCAGATCAGGAGATAGCGGCCGTGGGCACATTGGGGGCCCTCGGTGTCAAACTGGGCCATGGTTGCCGGCTTGCCACCCCCCAACTTCTCCCAGTCAACGACCGTGAAATGGGCCATGTCGGTGATGTTGGCGTACTGCTGGCCGTAGGTCGGATCAAATACGGTTCGGTTGAATCGAACCACTTTGTGATTCCCCCACACGTAAAAGGACCGCCCCCGCATCGACCCCGGCAGGAGTTGCCCGAGCTTGGTGTACACATTGGGCATCAGTCCCAGCACGCCTGAGGACAGGTGGAAGGCGACGAATCCAGCCTTCTTGGAGCCCACCTCGATTCCGGCATAGGTCTCTTCCACCACGCTGGGCCCCATTCCGTCCCCGACGGGCATTTTTCACGCTCCATTGCTTCGCAGGCCTACCGCTGGATACCCTTGGCCCCATGCGCATCGGCACGCCGGTCTTCGCCCGTTTCATTCCCCGCCTCGCCTTGCTGCCGGCCGCTTCCATCCCGGCGATCTCGGCCGAAATCGAGCACGTCCTCCGCGAAGGCATCGCTGTGGTGACCGGCGGACGAATGGTCCGCACCCCGTTCCACACGGATCCGGTTGAGGCCCGGATCGT
>JBDNHZ010000079.1:0-4599 GCA_041688515.1 Verrucomicrobiota bacterium | reverse complement strand
TCGGATCGCATTCCGCGTTTCATCCGCATCGGGGCGGGTCGGTGAATCCGTCGCGTCAGAAGGAACCCCACGCCCACTCGATCAACCTGTCTGCGGACAATCGGTTTGCCTTCGCGGCCGATCTGGGGACGGACCGGGTGTACATCTATCCCTTCGATCCTGCCCGCGGACTTGATGCCGAGCCGCTGGCGCAGTCGCCCAGAATGGCTCCGGGATCTGGTCCCCGGCACTTCGCCTTTCATCCGTCAGGCAAGTTCGCCTACGTGATCAACGAGCTGCTCTCGACGGTCACCGTCTTCCGGTACACGGCTTCGTCGGGGGCGTTGTCAGAGGTCCAGACGATTCCCACGTTGCCGACGGGATTCACTGGAGGGAGTTCGACGGCCGAGGTGGTGGTGCATCCGAACGGGAAGTTTGTTTATGGATCCAACCGCGGACACGACAGCCTGGCGATCTACGCGGTGGATGCGGGAAGCGGACGGTTGACGCTGGTGGGCCACGAATCCACCGGGGGCAAGACGCCGAGGAACTTCAATCTCGATCCCTCGGGGCGAACCCTCTGGGCGGCCAACCAATCGACCGACAACATCGTGGTCTTCTCGGTGGACCCGGAGACGGGCTTGTTGAAACGGACCGGGCAGGAATTGAAGGTGGGCTCGCCGGTATGCGTGAAGTTCCTGAAGGTTCCCTGAGCCGCGTTCGTTGGAGAGGAACGGACGGAGAAAAATCGGGTTGGCTGGCCGACATGGATTCGAACCATGACTAAGGGCTCCAAAGGCCCCTGTGCTACCTTTACACCATCGGCCAACAGCGGGGTGGAAACTACGTCGGAGCGAATCCGCGGCAATCCAAAAGTTCGTTTGGGGAGCGGGAATCAGCGCTGGGGGAAGACACTGCCCCGCCTGACTGAAGTGAGCCTCGTACCCCCGGCCTGGGACCGCGGGCGTCCTCGCCGGCCTCGATCCACCGCACGCCCAAGCGGCCGGGTGACTGAAGCGATCCCCTCTACCCCAGGAGCATTTCAGCCATCTGCAACCCCTCCGGGGTTGGGATCCATTTTAGGACCTGTGCCCCGGGGTGTCACCCCGGGCTAATGGCTGAAACGCCTCCGGCGTAGAGGGGGCCTTCCGCGCCGGACCCGAGTAACCCTCGTGCCTTCGTCTCCTACGGGTGAAAACCTCCAACGGCCTCGGTCAGGAGGCGGTGCCAATCGGCAAAGACCCGTTCCATCCCGAAACGCTCCCGGACCGTCCGGATTCCGGCTTCGGTCCACGCCCGGGAGACGCCGGGTTGAAGTCCGCGCGCCAGGGCGTGCACGTATCCGCTGACATCGCCGGGCGTGACCAGCGCGCCGTCGACGCCATCGGTCACGATCTCCGGAACTCCTCCGGCCCGGGCCCCGATGACCGGGACCCCGACCGCCATGGCCTCGATCAGCACGCGTCCGAAGGGCTCCGGTTTCGTCGAGGCGTGGATCAGGAGATCCAGGGAGGACAGGGCTGAGACGATGTCGGGTTGAAACGGGACGAAGTGGAATCGGTCGAGGATGCCGTACTTGTGGGCGGTTTCGCGAAGATGGGCTTCAAAGGGGGCATCTTCGTTGAAGGCAGCGCCGATGACGGCGAAGTGACCCGGGTGCCCCTCGCGGATCCACTGGTTGGCGACACGGAGGACGATGTCCTGTCCTTTCCACGGGGTGATGCGACCCACGATTCCGACCAGCGGTTCATTCCCGTTCAGGCTGAGCTGCGCCCGCAGCGGACGTCGCTCGTCCCGCCGGTAGCGGGTCAGGGGGATTCCGTTGTGCACCGTTCGGACGGCGTCGGCGGGGACGCCTTCCCGGAGGAGGGCGGCGCGGCCAAATTCGGAGACGGCGGCCAGATGTGGACGCAGTCGACGGGCGCGCGAGACGAAGGCGCGTCGGACCGGCCATCCGAAGAAATCGGCCGAGAGGATGTCATTGACCCACCAGGCGGAGGGGATTCCGAGGTCGCGGGCCACGGATCCGGCGACGAAGTGATCCTTGTTGGTGCAGGAAAGGAGGACGTCGGGCCGGAGCTCGGAGGCGAGGGCGCGGAGGCGGTGGGAAGCGTGCTGCATTTCCTGCCAGGCGCGGAGCTTGGCGAGGGGATTGAACCGGCGTCCGACGACGCGCAGTTCGTTCAATGCCGGGGCGAAGGCGTGATCGCGACGGGGCCAGAGCAGGGGATCCACGCCGCGCGCCAGAGGGCTGTCCGGGGCACAGGCGACGGTGACGTCCCACGCCTCCCGGACGCCGGGGTGCGCGAGCAGTTCGAGGACGTTGACTTCTGCCCCGCCGAGCACCTTGGAGACGTGATCGACCAGCAGGACACGGATGCGACGGGCATCGGACACGGGCTGAGACTGGAGAGGAACGGGAGAGGGGTCGAGATTCTCCCGGGAAATGGCTTGTGCCGAAGAGCGATGTGGGCGAAGGAGGCGGTGGTCTTTGATCTTTTCGATTTATCCCTGCCGGGTACGTGCATCAGGACAATGTCCTTCGACCATGTTTAAAGTTATGGGGACGTAAGCGTCGGCGCTATCAACGTCATGCCTTCACTGGAAGGCGGCGAAGCCACGCGGTTCCCACTTGGTTCCACAGGTAGACGGGGCCTGTCCTTAACGGCCATGGTGGGGATTCTCTTTTTCAGGCTTCCACCGGAGGCGGGAATGCCGCTCCGATGTCGGGCGTCATGGCGCAGCCCGATTTCTTCTCCCCCAGTCCAGAGTCGCCGGCGCGACCCTCGGCCTCGGCTGAGGCGGGGTCGGGAGCCAATGCCGGCGGCTCGCCGGAAACGATGCACGCGGCTCCGCTGGCGGCGCGGATGCGGCCTCGGACCCTGGACGAATACGCGGGCCAGGAGCACATCCTGGGGCCTGGACAACTGTTGCGACGGGCGCTCGAAGCAGATCGCATCCAATCCCTCATCCTGTTCGGTCCTCCCGGCACCGGGAAGACCTCGCTCGCCCAGTTGATCGCGCTCCGCACCCGGGTTCGGTTCGAGCGATTGAACGGGGTTGAGGCCACGGTGGCCGATCTGCGGCGGGTGCTGCAGGGGGCCTCGAACCGCTTGCTCAACACCGGGCAACCGACCCTTCTTTTCATCGACGAGATCCACCGGTTCAACCGGGCTCAGCAGGATGTGCTGCTCCCGGATGTCGAGAGCGGCGTCGTCCGATTGATCGGAGCGACCACCCACAATCCGTTCTTCTTCGTCAATTCCCCCCTGGTCTCCCGTTCGCAGGTGTACGAGTTGCGTCCGTTGGCGGAGTCCGACCTGACGAAGCTGATGCAACGGGCGATGTCTGATGTGGAACGCGGATTGGGTTATCTGCCGCTGGACGTGGCCCCGGAAGCCCTGGCGCATCTCGCGCGGGTTTCCGACGGCGACGGTCGCAAGGCGCTCAATTCGCTCGAGATCGCCGCGCTGACCACGCCGCCGGAAGAGAATGGGCGGATCTGCATCGATCTGGCCGTGGCCGAGCAGTGCATCCAGAAAAAGGCCGTGGTGTACGACGGGGACGGGGACGCGCACTACGACACCGCCAGCGCTTTCATCAAGTCGATGCGCGGGAGCGATCCGGACGCGGCGCTGTATTGGTTGGCCAAGATGATCCATGCCGGCGAAGACCCGCGTTTCATCACGCGACGGCTTCTGGTGCACGCCGCCGAAGATGTCGGGTTGGCGGATCCGATGGCGCTGGTGCTGGCGGAGGCGGCGCATCGGGCGGCCGAGGGCATTGGATGGCCCGAGGCCCGCATCCCGATCGCCGAGGCGACGATCTACATCGCCACCGCCCCCAAGAGTAATTCGGTCATCCGGGCCATCGACGCGGCGCTGGAGGATGTCCGGTCTGGCCGCACGCTTCCGGTGCCGCGCCATTTGCGGGACGCGCATTACACCGGGGCAAAACGGCTCGGCCATGGCACCGGGTACCAGTATGCGCACGATCACGAGGGACACTTCGTTCCCCAGGATCACCTGGGGGAGCCACGACGGTTCTATGAGCCGACCGAGCAGGGCTCCGAGAAGAAGATCAAGGAACGGTTGGACCGGTGGCGGGCGTTGGCGGCGGCGGCCCGTTCTTCGGCCGTTCCGGGAAGTTCTGAAGCGGAATCGGCGCGATGAATCCGAACCCGGAGATCGGTGGGTTGAAGGCCGAGGTGCGTGCGGCGATGCGGGCGCGTCTGAGGATCCTTTCGGTGGAGGAATGGAAGCGGCAATCCGCACTCGTCGCCGACCGGATCCGGTCGTTGCGGGAATGGGATTCGGCGCGCTGGGTCGGCGGTTACGTCCCGATGCGGGACGAACCCGATCTGGTTCCCCTGATGCGCGAGGCGGTGGCCTCCGGACGCCGGGTCGCGGTTCCCGCCTTTGATGAGAATTCCGGGGAGTACGGATTTCGCGAAGTACGCGACTGGGAGCGGGATCTGGTTCCGGGGAAGTATGGGATCGGCGAACCGGGGAAGGCGTGTGCGGCGGTTCCCGTCACGTGGCTGGACTTTGTGTTGGTTCCGGGGCTAGCGTTCGACGTTCGGGGCGGGCGACTGGGTCGGGGAAAAGGATTTTACGATCG
>JBDNHZ010000078.1:0-43630 GCA_041688515.1 Verrucomicrobiota bacterium | reverse complement strand
GAGAGCCTCGGCGGATCCCTCGAACCCTACGGCGGAAACCACAGCTTCGGTTTCAGCGCCGAGGTCCTCAGCGGCGATTTCGCCCATGGGCTCGAACTGCTCGCGGACGTGGTCCTGCATCCTTCCTGGCCCGCCGATGCGGTCGAACGCGAGCGCGAGGTCCAGCTCGCAAGCCTGCGCGGACAGCGTGACCAACTGCTCCAATGCGCCTTCAAGGCCGTTCGCCGCGGGGTATTTGGCGACAATGGCTACGGTCTCGATTCCCTCGGATCCGAGGCCAATGTCCGACGCTTCAGCCGGGCCGACGTCGAGGCCTTTCATCGGCGGCTGGCGATCCCAAACAATGCGGTGCTCGCCATCTTCGGGGATATCCATGCCGAAGCGGTCCGCGCCGAAGTCGAGCTGACATTCCGGGAGTGGCACGCAGGCACCGTGGCCGGAGCTCAGGGAACCCAACCCTCCGTCTCCGTCGCCCGCCACGAGGAATCCCGGGACAAGGAACAGGCCGTGATCGCCCTCGCCTTTCCGGGATCCACCTTCGACGCACCCGATCGCTACGCCCTCGAACTGCTCCAGGAAGCGTGTAGCGACATGGGATCCCGGCTTTTCATGCGCATCCGCGATGAACTCGGCCTTGCCTACTACGTCGGCGCATCGAATTTCCTCGGGCGCACCCAAGGCTATTTCGCCTTCTATTGTGGAACCGCCCCCGGCGAAGTGGACCGGGTGGAAATCGAACTTCGGGCCCAGGCCGAATTGCTCCGGGTCGAAGGGCTTTCCGAGGAGGAACTAACCCGCGCCAAGGCGAAGATGATCGGTCAGAAGAAAATCGCCCGTCAGGACCTCGGTCATCTGGCCCTCGCCGCTGCCCTGGATGAACTCTACGGCCTGGGCTTCGCCCACGGAGACCAGGACGACGATCGGTATGCAGCGATCACCGGAGACGACATCCGTGCTGTCGCCCAACGGATCCTGCGGCCGGAGGCCAGCGTGGTGGCGATTGTCCGGGGCAAACCGGCCGTGACGGCAGAATAACTCGGCGTCCGCGCTACCCGAGCCAGGCAAGGCCGGGAAGGTTCCTGGCGATGCCATAAGCCACGGCAAGCCCTCCCAGCACCCCGAGGATCCACTGGTTCCGCAAGGGATTTGAAATCTTCCTCCCGAACCCTCCTGCCATCCAGGAGGCACCGCTCCAGGCGATCACCGGGAGATAACAGACCCACAGCGGATTGAGCGTCCAGGCCAAGGCCCACTCGCCCCGGAGCAGCGCGTGGGTGGCCCGGAGCACGCCGCAGCCCGGGCACTTCAAGCCGGTCACGGCGTACGTCCAACAGCGCGGGTAGTAAAACTGCCCTGCCGGTTCAACGCGCCAGAGGACGACGCCCACCACCAGCACCGCTGCCACCCCTGCCCATCTCAGGCTCCGCCCCGCCCAGAAGGGCGATGCACCCATCACCGGCGGGGCTGAACGGCTCGGCGCGGCCTGCATGGTCAGCCCTGGTCGAACTGACTGCGGACTTCAGGCTTGTTGATCAGAACGATCACCCAGATCCCGAGGGGCAATCCCAGGAGGCAGCAACAACTGGTGAAACAGGGAATCATGACCAGAATCGCCGCCGTCATCACCAGCCCGCGGGCCTGCAATCGCAGCATCTTGACCCCGCCGAAAATCACGAGGGCGAAGACCAACAGACTCACCGCTGCCAGGCCGTACTGAAGCGCCGCCGGCATGTCCGTCTGGAACTTCATCGCCTGCTTCAGCCACTCGGGCGATTCCGCGGGCAACTCCCGGCTCCGGCCGCCGGAAGCCGCCTGCATGATGGTATTGCCCAATCCCATCAGGAACATGAACGCGCCAAAGACGATCAGGCAGATCGCCGCCGGCTTGGTCTGGGACAGGATCGCCTCCCGCGAAGCCGTCCCGGAGGCCGGTGCCTGATAGACCCCGCCCGCCGGCAGATTCGGCATCGCCGAAGCTCCGGATGCCATCGCCCCGGTCAGGGCGTCTGCGAACTCGGTCACCTGAGAGAGCGGTTGCCACACTTCCTCGCCCTCCCGGCATACCTGCGAGTCCCGGTTTAACCGGCGTTCGCCAATCCATTGCCGGATGGTTTCTGCCGAAATCGGCCCGTAAACATTCTGGTCGGAACCTCTGACGCGATACATTCAGCCTCCGCGGTTGATGATGGGGTTGGTGAACAGTGAAAAAAGGAACTGACGCAGCCTGCCTCACCCGCGACCCGATGTCACGGCATCGGTGTTGCGATACCGGTAGGCGCTCGCGACGAAGACGAACACGATCGCCACCACAAAGGTCAGGCCGGAGTAGAGCAGGAATCGGCCGGCGGTGACGGACGAAGAGCCCGACGCGTCGCCCGGCGCGTACTTGGTGATCATGGCTACCAGGAAATTGCCAATCGCCACCGTCAGCAGCCAGAAGCTCATGATCGTACTCTTCATGCTCTTCGCCGCCTGGGTGTAGGCGAACTCCAACCCCGTGGTGGACACCAGCACCTCCGCCGTCGTCAGGATCACGTACGGGATCGCCTGCCACAGGACACTCAACTTCTCCCCGGCACCGATCCGTTGCTGGATCCAGGCCACGACCACGTAGGAAAAGCCGGCGACAAACATCCCCACCCCGATCCGCCGCAATGGAGTCACTCGGGTCATCCGCCCGAAAGCCGGGTACAGCACCAGGGTCACCAGCGGCACCAGGATCATCACCAGCAGGGGATTCAACGACTGCATCTCCTCGCCGCCGAGATCATAGGACCACTTCCCCATCGTCATCTTGAAGGGGATCATCTCCTTTGCCTGCAATACCCAGGTGCTGGAGTGCTGGTCGAACATCGCCCAGAAGGGCGGGATCAGGGCGAACACCGACAACACCGGAGCCACCGAGGCAGCCGCCGAAACTTCCTCCCGCGAGAACCGGGACCCGGCCATCGCCCCTTCCCAGAATCCAACGCCGGGACGTCGATGCGCGATCGCTTCCTTTAATACGGCGAAGAACCCCGCCGATCGTGTTTCCCGGGATGGCGGGACCTTGCGATACCGGTTCCGCCCCAGAAAGAAGATGAGGGTGGCCAACCCCATCAGGATCCCCGGAATCCCGAAGGCCCAGGAATACCCGAGCTTTCGGGCCACCAGCGGAATGGTCAGGAAGGAGAAGAACGATCCGAAATTGATGGAGAAATAGAAGGCCGCGTAGGCCTTTTCGTAGAGGCGTGACCCGGCGTTGAGGAATTGGTCACCCATGAACGCTGACACGCAGGGCTTGATGCCGCCGGCCCCCAGCGCGATCAACCCCAGTCCAACTCCCAGCATCCAGGCGCGGCCCTCAGCCGCCACCGCATTCGAGGCGTCCAGCGTCTTCCGCGCGGTCTCGGTCAATTCCACCAGGGGAGCCGAAGCCGCCACCACCGGGTAGAACACGTCGGCCATGGCCATCACCCCGTGCCCCAGACAGTACAGGAGCGAGATCCACAGAATGGTCCGGTAACGCCCCAGCAGCTTGTCTGAAATCCACGCCCCCAAAAGCGGCGTGAAGTAGTTCAGCATGATGAACAGGTGGATCCAATAGGTCGCCTTGTCCCGCGTCTGACCCAGGCCCCCGTTCATCACCTCGCCGGTGATGTACCCGGCGAGGATGCCCTTCATCCCATAGAAGCTGTATCGCTCGCAGGCTTCGTTGCCGATGATGAACCCCACCTGCGGCGGGAACTTCGTGCTCGTCGCCTCGCTTTGCGGATTTTCCGGGGTAGCTGCCACGCGCAAAACTGAACCTGATCCCCGGTCGGGCGGCAAAGGGTTTCAAACTTTTGCTTTGTCCGAACCCCTCCTTTCCGGCAGAAACCCCGGGCTAACGCAATGGCACTGATCGTCCAGAAGTACGGTGGAACCTCGGTCGGCAATACCGAGCGCATCAAAAACGTCGCCCGACGCGTCGCGAAATCGCGCGCCGACGGCGACCAGATCGTCGTCGTGGTCTCCGCCATGTCCGGCGTCACCGACGGACTCATCAAGCTCTCCAAGGAGATCACGCCCCTGCCCTCGGAACGCGAGATGGACATGCTCCTCGCCACCGGCGAACAGCAGACCATCGCCCTGACCGCCATCGCGCTCCACGCCGCGGGCATCCCCGCCGTCTCCCTGACCGGAGCCCAGGCCGGCATTGTCACCGATGGGGTCCATACCAAGGCCAAGATCCAGAACATCACCCCGGCCGGAGTCCATCGACTGCTCGACGCAGGCAATGTGGTGATCGTCGCCGGATTCCAGGGCCAGACCGAGGAAGGCCAGATCACCACGCTCGGTCGCGGCGGTTCAGACCTGACCGCCATTGCCCTCGCCGCCGCACTGAAGGCGGATCTCTGCCAGATTTACACCGATGTCGATGGCGTCTACACCGCCGATCCCCGCATCGTCCCCACCGCCCACAAACTGCCGGAGATCTCCTATGACGAGATGCTCGAACTGGCCGGTGCCGGCACCAAGGTGATGCAGTTGCGGTCGGTGGAGTTTGCCAAGAAATTCAACGTCGTCTTCGAAGTCCGATCCAGCCTGAACGAGAATCCCGGTACCATCGTGAAAGAGGAAACCAAGAGCATGGAAGACGTCGTCGTCCGCGGCGTCTCGATCGACAAGCATCAGGCCAAGATCACCGTCGAAGGCGTCCCTGACCAACCCGGCCGCGCCGCCCGCATCTTCAAGGCCCTCTCCGAGGCCACGATCAATGTCGACATGATCGTCCAGAACGTCAGCCACGCCAGCGGCGTCCGAGTCACGGATATCTCCTTCACCCTCGACAAACCCGACCTGCTCAAGGCGTCGAAGGTGATCGAGGGACTCCGATCGGAACTGGGCTTCACCAGCGTTTCGCTCGACGAAAACATCAGCAAACTGTCCATCGTCGGCGTCGGCATGCGCAGCCACTCGGGCGTCGCCGCGCGGATGTTCGAAACCCTCGCCCTCGAAGGAATCAACATCGGCATGATCTCCACCTCGGAAATCAAGATCTCCGTGGTCATCCATCTCCAGGACGGAGATCGCGCCCTCAAGGCGATCCACCACGCCTTCATCGGATGAACCCGTGCCCTCGCACCTCCAACGTGCCCGCGAGGTCTTCCGGGTGGAACTCGCAGCGCTGAAGGCCGTCGAGCGCCAACTCGACGACTCCTTCAACCAGGCGGTCGATCTCGCCGTCGCCGCCCTCACCGCCCGTCAGAAAATCGTCGTCGTCGGCATCGGCAAGTCCGGCCTCGTCGGACGCAAGATCGCCGCCACCCTGAGTTCCACCGGTTCTACTGCGGTGGTCCTGGACGCGGTGGATGCGCTCCACGGTGACCTCGGAATTGTCCATGACGGGGACGTGATCCTCGCCCTGTCTTACTCGGGCGAATCGGATGAACTGCTGAACCTGATCCCGGCGCTCCGCCGGTTTTCAGTCCGGATCATCGCTTTCACCGGCGTGGCGGCATCGTCCCTGGCCAAGCACAGCGATGTGGTGCTCAACATCGCGGTTCCCCGCGAAGCCTGTCCCTTCAATCTCGCCCCCACCTCCAGCACCACGGCCACCCTGGTCCTGGGCGACGCCCTCGCCATGGCGATCCTCGACGCCCGTGGTTTCAAGCAACGCGATTTTGCCCAACGTCATCCTTCTGGAGCCATCGGTCGTGCCCTGCTCCTCCGCGTCGCCGATCTGATGCGACAGGGCCAAAGGAACCCGGTCGCTGCCGACACCCTCCCGGTGAAGGATGCCCTGCTCGCCATGACCCAGGCCAAGGCAGGATCGGTCTCGGTCGTCAATCGCACCGGTCGCCTCGTCGGAGTCTTCACGGACGGGGATCTCCGACGGCGGATGTCCGTCGATGACCACATCCTCTCACGGACCCTGCGCGAGGTGATGACCCGCAAGCCGATCTGCATCCGTGACACCGCGCTCGCCATCGAAGCCGTGCGCATTTTCAACGAGCGCAACATCGACGACCTCATCGTGGTCAACGCCCGGCGGGAACCCGTCGGACTGGTCGACAGCCAGGATCTGCCCCGGCTCAAGCTCCTTTAGCCGGTGCCCCTCTTCCCCAACAACGTTTACCTGCTCGCCCTCCTGGGCGCGCTGGTGGCCACCGGCCTTTCCGTCCCGTTCTGGCGACACCTCTGCCAGCGATGGAACTGGGTCGATGATCCCGGTCATCGGAAGATCCATTCCACCCCGATCCCACTGGCAGGTGGCTGGGCGGTGTTCACCGGCCTCACGCTGGTGTTGGCCGGCGGATGCCTCGCGATCGCAGCCCGGTGGATCGAACCCACCTCGCTGGAACGAATCGCCTACGGACTCGGAAAGCGTGCCCCGCAATTGATCGCCATCGTCCTGGGAGCTGCCGGGATGCTGGCCCTCGGCACCCTCGACGACCGTTACGAACTCAAGGCCGCGGTAAAGTTCGGGGTTCAGTTCCTCATCGCGTTCTCGGTGGCCGCCGCGGGAGTCCGGATCACCCTGTTCATTCCCAGCGTCGTCTTCTCTTACGCGGTCACGATCCTCTGGATCCTGACCGTCACCAACGCACTGAATCTGAGCGACAACATGAACGGGCTCTGTGCCGGACTGGCGGCCATTGCGGCCTTCTACCTCGCCAGCTTCGCCGCCCGTCATGGTCAGTACCTTGTCGCCGCCTTTGGCTTCGTCCTTCTGGGGGTCCTGCTCGGCTATCTCCCCTTCAATTTTCCCCGCGCCTCCGTCTTCCTCGGCGATGCCGGCAGTCACCTCGTCGGATTCCTGATCGCCATCCTGAGCATCCTTCCGCACTTCTACGCCGAGCGCCACGACGCCCCCAACCGTCTCGCCGTCCTGAATCCCCTGCTCGTCCTCGCCATCCCGCTCCTCGACGTCGCCCAGGTCACGCTGCATCGCACCCTCAACGGAAAGCCCTTCTGGATCGGCGACACCAACCATCTTTCCCATCGCCTCGCCCGCACCCGACTCGGCAAGACCGGAGCCGTCGTCGTCCTGTGGATCCTCGCGGCGCTGGTGGGCGGACTGACCTGGGTCGGAGCCTAGGCGGAGTTGGGGGTAGCGTGGGTGGTGCGGTCGCGCCCCACTAGGGAGCGGCGCACTCCGGCAACCGCTGTACCAGTTTCGCCTGTCTCAAGCCCGTTGGGGGACATCGACGTGGAAGAGCATTTTTTTCCCCCGGGCCGCCGCCGCTTCTGTTCGGCAAGGCGTTCGAAGAGGAGCTTGCCGATGTGGAAGGCGTACCCGGCCAGAACGATCTCGTTCTGGGCTTCCTGAAAGAGCGATTGGACGACTGCATACGTGTCGGCGGTTGGCACTCCGGGGACATCAGGACCTGAGAGCATCAGGTCCGGGACCAAGCTCCGGTCACGGTGTCGCCCGTTGACGACGGCCAGAAGGAGTCGCGCCGACTGCGCGGGGGAGAAAGCTGTATTTTCCAGGGTTGCCAGCCACGCCGCGACTATTGCGCCATGCTCGCCAGCAATCAACGCGGATGCCGATTCCGGTGCCGCGGAACCCGCGCCTTCCCCTTCCTGGAATAGCCAACTGGCTGGTAGTTCCGGCCATAGGTCATCCAGCCTCGACAAGGCATTGCCCAGCTTGGTCTCTACCGCGGTTCGGGAGCCGGGATCCCATCCCGCCGCCGCAGAGCGGAACGTGTGCGTCTCCCAGAAGCGTACCGGGTTCGGCTCGGGGTCGAATGCCAGATTCAGGTCGAACGTCACCAAACCGCCTGCCGCCTGCGACCAGACCAGATTCGGGATTCTGCCGAACTCCGTCGGGAATCGATCCTCGTTGTGAACCCAGGAGTCGAACAGGAGCACGAGCCGCTGCACGTCGACAGGCACTCTCGCGATGTCCACCATCGTCACCTCCTGGGCGCCCTCGATGATGCGAGACGCGAACACTGGCCCCACACCCAAGTGTGCCACGTCCGGCCGTGAACTGCCCGTGATGAGGTCGGAGGGAACCTCGCCGATGCGAATCTCCGGGCTTGGCAATCCGATCAGCTTCGCCAAGCGGCCCGCGACCCATCCGCAACACATCGATCGCCTCCCAGCAAAGTTTCCCTTAACGAAGTACAACTCGCCGTCGTCGCCCCGGCAGCGGAAGGGAAGCGTGGCCCCCTGCTCGCTCCTGGAAAGGATTTCGGTAATGAGGACGCGCATTCTGACGGAGGTTAGAGCCCATGACCCTTTCAACAGGGATCAATTGAGCGAGACGCCTTTGTCTTGAGCTTGCTTCTGACCCAACGCCGGCAAAACAAGGTGCCCAGCGCATGGCCAGTCGAAGGGTCGGGCAAACCCCTTTCCGATAGCCCAACCCAAATTGCTTAATCCCCGAACAGGAGTCGCGCTGATCCCCTGCGGATCTCCGGACCGAGCTTGGCGCGGCATCGCGCGATTGCCCGTGCGAGTTGCCTCGCGCACATCCTCGCTCGCAAGGGTACCCGGCCCAAGGCCCGACTAGCGCGAGTCGAAAAGCATCCCTAGTCTGGACTGTAGACGTGCTCATGTTTGGAAGCCGAACCTGCTATCGAAGCGCGCCCGACGGGTACTGCCAGATCGCCGTGGCGGCTGCGAAGAGCGTCTCCGATCGGACTCGAATCGCATCCTCCGACCAGGTTTGTTTCAATTGCCGGTTTAGATTGAGCGCGCTGTGCGCGAGAATCGCCTTTAGTTTTGAGTCCCAATTTCCGTTTGAAATCGACGGGTTCAGCCTGTCGTTGAGTAACGTTAGATTGCCGATGGTGTGCAATAGATGCTCCCGGCTTTCCTTCGCTCGATCGACAGGTACACCGATCGGCAGTGGCCAGTGTTGCTGCCACGCCCGGGGCATCAAGTGTTCGATTTGCAGTTTTGCATTGAAGGATATGGCCTCCGTCTTTGCCTCGCGGAGCCCCTGCTCGAGTGCTTCAAGCAACATGCGAATCCTGCCCTGTACAAGCATGTCGTATATCGGCTTGGTCACCCATGCCTTTCGAAACTCGTCGTTGTCCGGCCAACGATTGCTATCCGACGAAAATCCTTTGAGGAATGACTGAACTCGCGCAGCGACATCGCCATCCCCCGGGATCTGTTTCAACAGATCCACGAAAAACCGGTTGTAGCCCCGCGTATTCAATCCGCACACCATCCTCCGCACCAGAAACGACTCGATGTCCACCAGGACCTTCGCAATCTCGTCCGGTTTATCACCATGTGCGGCAAACAACTCCAGTGCGCAGGGAAAGACCGACAGTATGTCCATCGACCGTATGCGTTCGAAGAAGACGGCTGCCCGACTGCCCTTCGGATGCTCGTCAAAGCCACGATATACCTTTGCGTAGCGATGCAGATCGGCCAACCGCGCCACGGTAGTACCGTTACTCTTTGAAAAATCCCGGAACGCCGTGTAAAGATGACTGGTCGATACTTCGTCCTGAATCCGGGCCGAGAGATAGTTTTGAAGAAACCAGTCGATCCGTGCGCGCGCGGTGTGCCCACGGCCAATATCCTTGCGCCAATAGGCATCGTCCTCGTCAAAACCTCGCCAATACTTCTCGTAAAGCTCGTCGACGTTCTGCCTTTCAAGTCGTGCACGGTAGAACAGGAAATTCTTTACCAGATCGGCTGGCAACAGAGGAGTGCCACGAGCGTTGAGCGTCTCGAAGATGACCTGAGCGTCATCCTCTTCCTTGAGATCAATCACCACCAGGCGCAGTTTGTCGCGCATGGTCAATGACAAGGCTTCGACTCGCTTTTCGAAACCGTCGTCAGTGGGCCGGATCCACTCCGTCATCGCCTGATGGAAATAGAGGTAGCAGTCCCCAAGGGATTGCTTGATCCGAACATCCTCCGGTTTCCGACCGTATGCCGTCTTCAACTCTTTCGGGGATCGACAGGTCATAACCGTCCGAAAATGTTTTTGATCGACCGTGGTCGGCCAAAGTTTGAAACGCTCATCCTCGTCGTTGCAGGCCTCCTCGTCGTTGCGGGTTACCTTCAACAGAAGCTTGTGGTGTTTGTCTTGCCCAAGCTCTCCACAAAGATCGCATAGCGCCTCCAACGCGATCTGGAGGGTCGTCATCCGTTGCTGGCCATCAATCACCAACCATTTGTCCAACTCGTCGCCGGTATCGGTCTCGATTGCCTCCAGCACCATCGCTCCAAGGAAATGCGGCTTCACGACATCGCCCTGCAACTGTCGGTCCGCGACATTGACAATGTCGGACCACAACGGCTCCAACTGATCTTCCTGATTCCATACGTAGGGACGTTGGAACAGGGGGACCAACAGGCGCCGGTTGGGACTGAATATTTCTTTGGGAGTTAGTGTATCGGGCTTCATTTCAATACTGGATAGATAGGGAAATCAGCCGCCGGATCTTCGACCAACCGGATCTCCGGCAGCGCAAGGAGCCACCGGGGCAGCCAATGCAGCGAACGCACCAGCCATTTACGAACGCCAACGGATTTGCGGACTTGGTCCAGCAACCACCGTTGGTCCAATGCTCTCGAACCTTTAACGCCGATGCCGATCAAATAGTCCACGGCCTTCGAACGTCTTCGCCCATCCGCCCACGTCTTCACCTGAATCGAAACCCGCTCACCCGCCGGGATCTCCAGGCCGCCCAGGTCGATGGGTTTCTTGGTGTCATTCCATGCGAACAGATCGATCTCGCCCAACGTGCCTCCGCGATGGGCAGGGACATGGCAACCCGCCGACTCCAGCAACCGGGCCACCAGGGTTTCCATCTCAGTGCTGCCTAGACACTCCAACAACTGCGCCGGCCCTTGGTTGGGTTTTCCTTTTTTATTCAAGCGCCGCCAGTGTTCGGCACGCTCGGAGTCAGGTTCCGTTCCCGTGGGCACCCACTTCCGGGACTTCTTTCGTTCAAAGTTCACGAGGGTCCAGTTGATCGCCTTCCGGTTTCCCCAATGCTCGACACGCGTGAATGTACGCCGTCCATGCGCCTGACTGCTGGCGATCCTTGCCAGCACCGGCGGAACCTCTTTGCTGGGGGCCTTTGCCAATACCCGGACCGGCATCGTCTTCGGCGTGACCCACACCTCGTTCTCGATTTCACGTCGCTTGCCGAAAGCGACTTCGCCCGCAGGCTGGACCAGCCAGACCGTGCCTTGATGGATCACCACCATCACCGTCTTCTGGCGGGACGCTTTGGTCTGTCCACGACTCCAAAAGTGCTGCGGCTGGGCTTTGGCAAGTTTGCCCTGCCTATATTCCGAATCATTATGATCATCGAAGTAAATCCTGGCCGTCGGGCGCCTTCCGCTGAGGCTGCTCGCCTCGGCGTTGCCTTTCCCAAACTTGAGAAAGATGTAGTCCATATCCGCACTCATCGATTGTCAGTCCCATCCGTCCATTGTCCTCTAAGAGTCAATGCACTGAAAGTTGCGTCCTGCGGCAGTTGTTTTTCCAGGAACATCTGAGGCCGCCCACAGGCTGGGTGATTCATCTCAAGGCCTACGTTGTGCCGAATCGGAGCGCATAGCCCTCGATTCCCTCCGTCAGGAAAAGGATGAAGGGAAGGCTGCACATGCCCGGGCCCCAGGTGGAAGTTTTTCCCAACTCCATTGTCTCCAGTGATCAGGTTCAGCCGGTCCCCCAATTTCAGCGTCTGATGGCGAAACGGGGGAATCCCGCTGATGGTCGGGCTGCGTAACATCTGTCCTCCATGCTGCCTTGTTGTGAATCCTGTTTCATCGAAAAATAATTTAGCCAGCCATCCCTACGGCCGAGCCCGGCGATTCAAAGGTTCAACGTGGGTTCATCGTCGCCCGGCTTGGGCTTCGTGTGCTCCCTGGGCTTCGACGAGACAGCGTCACCCCCAATTCCCGGCGCTCCAAGTCCTTGAAGACGCTCCTCCTCGGCTCGCTCGGCGTTGAGCTTGAGCAGGCGGGCAAGGACTTCATCGCGGACTTCGTCGGCCAGCGGTAGCGCCAAGGCTTTTTCTTTTTGCGACCCGTGGAGGTCTCCGCGCCGGATTCGGTCTCCTCGTCCTCGTAATCGAGCAGGAACTCGCAGCGGCATTGGGGGAGCAGGTCGGTCCAGCCGTAGGCGGTGAGGACGGCGGCGTCCATCTGCGCGTGCAAGGTGCGGAGTTGGTGGAGGTCCGGGCTGGCTTCCTCGGGGTCGTGGAAGCGGTTGTAAGTTTTGGTCAGGCCCTCGTGGTTCCGCACCATCAACGCGGCGCGGAACTCGTAATACTCCCGCCCCGCCGCCTCCAGCGCCGCGTTCGTCTCGAACCCGGCGGGGAACGGGAACGGCTTGAAACTTTCATCAACGTTGTAGCGCGGGTCATCCTTCATGCGCGCGGCAAAGAAAAGCGCCCACTCCTCATGGCAGCGCGAGCAAAGTAGGCCCAACACAGCATTGGTGTGAAACGCACAGACCAACAGCGTCTGGTCGTAAACCATTCCGTTTGGCAGGAACGTAAATGTTGAAAAGTTTGTGCTCGTTAGCGACCGAACAAGAATTCGCTCAAGGTTCTTGGTCGTTGCATAGAGTGGCAATCGAGAGCGTAGATGAAGCCACCATTTTTCTCGGCCACCTTCATCGTCTTGATTCAGACGCTCTGGTAGCACCCGTTGCTGAACCAATTGGAGCAGGTCTGGATAATCTGCTGTCACGGAGCTGGGATAGTCGAGAGGCACGATTCCCTTCCGCAAGCAGTCGCTGCGCTGCGCCTCGTCTGCTTCCATCCACTGAAAACCACAATCCTCCTTGCGCTGCGGCCAGTCATCGAAATTGATGATGTAACGCGAGTGGGCATGTGCAGGACGCTCGTTGGTCTCGCCACCGTTGATGTAAGGAAAAATCCGTTCCGCATTTCGAGGATGGAGCGCAACAAGTCGTTCCATTTCAGCCATCGGGCTGGCAGCCTCGTTTGTTCCGCCGTCGTCAAAACTGAATCCCATGCCGAGCACGAAGTTTCCTATGAAGCTCTTCGATTCATTCACTTGCAGCGGTGCAGGGCTTTCGTCACCACCCGCATGGAACAGATAGCTGGTGATTTGCTCCACCATTCGCCCATCAAGGTCGCACAGGCCAGTCCACGTTCCTTTTGTGACGTGAACCACACTGACAATGACCGCGGCTTGTCCTGCCCACTTGTAGCGTCTGCGTGCCAAGTAAATTGTTCCGCGATGTTGGCGAATCCACTGCAACCCTGTCTGGCGAGTGTCGCCCTGAAGGATGGTCTTCGTGGCGAATAAACAAGAGCAACCGTTCAGTCGCAGTAGGTCAAATCCGCGCCGGAAAAAATGGGCAACAAGGTCGGCGTTCCCATGCGACTTCAGCCGACGAGGGAATCGCCGCAGCGGATGGCGTGGTCGAGGAAGGTGAAGGGATGGTCCTTGGCCAGGGTGGCGAGCCAGAGGGAGAGCTTGGCGAGGTCGGTGGCCATCGGATTGCGGTCCACGCCGTAGAGGCAGCGTTGCGCGATGAGGCGCTTGGCGAGGAGTTCCTCGGTCTCATCGGGCGGGACCTGCGGTCGGCCACCATGCACGCGCCAGGCTTTGACGAGCTGGTCGCCAAGCTGGCGACAGGTTTCGACGAGGAACGCGGCGGATCCCACGGCGATGTCGCAGACTTTGAGTTCGAGGATCTGCTGCGGTTTTGGCTGGTCGCCGAATCGCTTCAGGATCGGTTCGAGGGTCTTGCGAACGATGGGTTCGGTGAAGGAGCGCGGGGTGTAGTGCGAGCCGCTGCGACGACGTTCGTCGGTGGGCTGGAGCACGAGCCCGCGCTGGGCTACCGGACCCGGTGTGGCGTGGCGATCGATGCGCTTTTCCAACGCCACGAGGAGATCGTCCACGACCACGGCGGCCTTGAGCTTCTTGTCGGCTTCGGCGTTGAGGTCTGTGTCCGCCTTTTCCTTGAGCCACTTGGCGCGGTCCTTGGCAGGGACGGAAAGGAGTTCTTCGAGAACGATGATCGGCGCGGCAGGAACACCCCCATTCTTCCGTTTGGCCTTGAGGCCAACGGCGGTGCCGGCCGCGATCTCGACGCCGAATCCCATGATGGTCTGATAGACCGATCCAATCTCCTCGACGTCCAGCGTCCGGTAGCTGACGCGTTCCCCTTCGAGGATGCACAGCTTTTCGAGCACTCGATGGATCGTACCGTCGCTGACCAATGGCAGCGCGCCGATCGGGTCGCGATCCGTGGCGCGGCCTTCGAGAAACGGATAGCGGTCCGGATCGAACAGGTGGCCACGGCGGGAGGGCATCTTGAGGTCGGGATGCCGACAACCGCCATGGATGACGCGGAAAAGAACCAGGAGATGCGCCCAGGCACCGAAGCGGTAGTCCATGGTATCCGGGTATCGCTCGGCATCCGCGCGAAGCCGCTCGAACAGGCCCCGCACCGAGTAGTGACGGACATAAAGCCCGCTCGTGGGCAGGAGTCCCCGATCCTCAGCGAACAGGGGCAACACGAGCCGGAGAAGAACGGTGACCAACCCGCCGTAGATGTCGCCCGGCGCCCGAACGGCCAGTTCACGCAGCAGCTGGTGCTGGGCTCGATCATCCCCGGCCTCGAAGCCCCGCAGCAATTCGTACAGGGCGTGGAGCACCTGTTCGGCGAGGATCTCCGAGACGCTCGCCTGATAATCGCGACTCCGCTGGAGCAGCCCCGGCAACGGGCCTCGGCAGGCGCGGAGAAGAGCGTCCAGCAACCCAGCGGCAGTCGAAACGCGCCCAGAATGAGTCGTCCGCTCACCTCGCACATCGCGCCGACCGGAAAGGTGAGCGTGCCCGAGTTCTCCTTGGGCGGCGCATAGACGAGGCGGAATTCGGTGCCATTGGTCAACAGGCCGATCGGCACGCCAGCCTCACGCAGGAGCCGTTCGAACTTCTTCGCCGGCGAAGCGTGCCAATGCCGTTCCGATCCGGCCTCAGGCCTTTCGAGGTCCACCGTGGAGGCGTGGCACTGGACGAGCAGCCACCAGGGCGAGGCCCCTTCCTTGGCATGCGGATTCTGCACCGCATAGGTCGGCTCAAGCGTTTCCTGAAATTCGGGCAGGGCGACGGTCAAGGTGTCCGGCAATGGACGGGACGGATCGAGGCCATGGATGAGTGCGGATTGCCAGCCCAGGAATTCCCCGAGCAGACGGGCGATGTCCTTGATCCCGGGACGGGTTTCAGCGGTGTCGCCGTCCGCGATCGGAAGATCTGAAACGTATTCGGCAAATCGGCGCTGGAGATCGCCCAGCTGGGCGCGATCAATGATGGCCTGCGCATCCACCAATGCCGGCGCCGAGACCACGAGCCCCTCGGGCTGGACGTAGCCCAGCCACGCAAGGTGATCGGCGAGGGCGGGATCTTTGGTGTTGGCGGGGATTAGGGGCATCAGCCGAAAGGCGTGGATTGCTGCCCCGAGGAAAGTTGCATATCCGGATCGGCGGAATCCTCCTCCAGTTTCAGGCGCAGCTCTGCTAGCGGGGCCAGCCCAAAATCCTGGTCGATAAAGACACAGTTGAAGACGTTCCCCGTGTGCGAACGACGGCTGGGTTCGAATTCAGTCGAGATACGGGCGTAGGCTTCGTTGACACTCTGGGCATCGAACATCAGGGAGGGGATGCGACAGTCGCACTCGACCAGCAACGAGCTCTTGGATGAACGAACTCGCAGGTAGAGGTCATTCCTCAGTTCAAACTCAACCCCGAAACCTTTCCCCAATTTCGGGAAATACTTGGGGACCCGATAGGCCCCCAAACTCCTTGGTGACAAACTCGGTCCTGATCCGCGCCCAAAGCTTCGAGCCTGACGGAAGGAAGAGGATTCGCCGTTCGCCGCGCAGCTTCGTCCGCTCGGATTCGTCCACTAAGTCTTCCACGCCAATCCTCAATTCAGCCAGCGCTCCCGGCTTGAGTCTGGGAAGCGAACTTCCGTCGGCGAGTGTGCATTGGCCTTCGTTGAGCACGACGCGAAGGCGGATCTTCTCGGGTCTGTCGTTCGGGGTGAACATGGGTTAGCCAGTCACGGGCCAGAGATAGGCCAGGCCCACCGGTTCGATCCGGAAGGACTGGGTTTGGTAGAACTCAGCGATGCGCCTGGGTTCGCGGGAGAGATCGCCGTCCACGTTGGCCAGCCAACGTTCCCAGTGGCGGCGGTCGGCGGAGATCTGGCGTTTTTCGTCGTCGTTGAAACCGAGGAGAAGCTGGTCGGCCTCGGTGCTCTCGTACTTGGCGAGCACGCGGCGGCGCTGGTCTTCGAGTATTTTCCTCAGGGATTCAGATTCAAGCCGCCCGCGCTCGGCCAATTGAGATTCGGCATCGCCCCGAGCAGCCTGGCCCCGTTGCTCCAAATGCGGCAGAAGCTGCTGGGTGTCCTGAGCCATGGCGGCCTTCAGACGCTGTTGCGCCGTCTCGGGAACCGATCCCTTCGAACCGCCGGGTTTCAGCGATTCCTGAAGGAGGGTCATGGTCCGCCCCTCGGCCTCGCGTCCGTAGGGAGTCATCGGCTGCTTGCGGTCGGCAGGATCGGTCCAGCGCGCGGTGACGGTGATCAAGGCCTCGTGGAGGCGTGCGGCTCCTGCCCCGTACAGCGCGAGACGTCCGAGCAACACGACGCGGGGAATGGCATCGTCGGACTGGGCCAGACACGCGCGGGACAAGTCGTGATGAACAAAGCCCTGCGAAAGGAACCGACTGAGCAACCGCTGCACAACACGGTGGGAGAGATGAAGCTGAACCGTGTCGCCGCCGAAACCCGAGGGCGGCGTGAAGACGACGGGACGCAGCGGGGCTTCGCGCCGCCACTCGAATAGAGTCTGATCACGGCTGAGAGGCGTGCGCAGGGTGTCGAGGGTCGCGGCCCAGCGCGGGTCTGCCCCGCGCCGTGCCTGGAGATTGGGGAAGGCGTACCGGGCCGGCTCGCCGGGCGGAGTGAACGCCTCGCGCAGAGGCTCGGCCTCGAGGCATTCGAGGGAGCAATTGAGCGCGTCGCGGAATTGGACCTCATCCAAACCGATCCAACGCCTTGCGTCGTTGATGCGGTTTCGAAGCGAATCGATCTCGGTCCGGAGCCGGGCCTGACGATCCTTGGCGGCTTCATCCAGCTCCGCTTCCCGTGCGGCGCGGCGCTCGGGATCGTCTTCCCAGCCCTCAATTTCTGCTGCGGTCGCGGCGACATCGGCACGTCGGATGCCCAGCCGAAGCCGCGTCTCTATGACTTCGGAGAGACTGCCGAGTTCCAGCCGGATGGTTTCGGTCTTGCGCACCAGCGCACGGAGAACGCGGTCTTCCGGTCGCTGGGCGTAGACGAAGTAGTGGCAGAAGACGTCGGCATTGGGCTGAAGCTTGCGGTCCACGCGACCATCGCGCTGCTCAAGCCGGGCCGGATTCCACGGAAGATCGAAGTGGAACAGATGCCAGCAATGGGCTTGGAGATTGAGACCTTCGCGGGCGTCATCGGTGGCGATCAGGATCCGGAGCGGCTGGCGATCGGGAGGCTCGTTAGAGGCGCGCTTCAACTGCTCGCGTTTGTCGGGCGGGGTCGGCCCGTGGAACACCTCGATCCGGGAGGCTGATTGGTCGGTACCGTTGATCGCCGCCTCCAACTGGGTCCGCAGATAGCGGGCGGTGTCCTCGTACTCGGTGAAGATGATCAGGCGAAGCGGAGACCACGGTGCACCGGTCGGTGGCCTGGGCGTACCGGGCAGTCGGACATCGGCACAGCAATTCACCTGCATCCAGTTCACCAGCCAGGCAATGCGCGCGTCCGGCCGATGCCGATGTTGTTCCGCGAGGCGCGCCATATCGCCGAGGAGCTGTCGTTCCCGAGCAACCATGGACTCAGTCGCGGTACCCACCGCCGCGGTCGTGGCGGACTCAAGCGCCGCCGCCGCGTCGGCCTCCTGCTGTTCGGCGGGGAGCAATGAGCGGTCGTCGTCGTTGTCGTATCCGGCGGTCAGTTGGGCGACATCCGCCGCGGACGCCCCCCTCCTCGTGCTGGTTTCGCCCGCCCACACCTTTTCCATGGCCTTGCGATGGGCAGCCAGCGTTCGTTGAAAACCTTCGATCGACGAAAACAACCGCTGTTGGAGCGTGGAAAGGATCAACGCGCCCTGCGTCTGCTCGCGCTTGGTCGCGGCCGAGAGCCGTTCCCTCCGCACCGTGGCGTAGGCGTCCAACCAATCAGCCAAAAGCAGCTCCGGGGAGTCGGCGGGCAAATCCTTCAGATCCACTTGCACCACCTTGCGGACCGGAAACCCTCCGGCAATGACCCGAACATCCTCCTTGAGGCGACGCACCATGACGGCGTCCAACGCCGACTTCAGCACGGGGACGCCCCGCATGAAGCGTTTGTCGTCGAGAAGCTCAAGCAAGGCGCTGAAACTGTTCGAATGCCCGTTGTGAGGCGTCGCGGAAAGAAAGAGCCGGTGCTCGAAACGCGGCGCGAGATCGCGAATCGCGCGGGTGAACTTCGAATCGATGGCGTACTTCGTGCCACTGGCCGGGGCGGCATGATGGGCCTCGTCAAGGATGAGCAGGCTGCCCGGACGAAGATTGTCGAGCCACACCCGCATCGGGGCCGCGTACGATTCGTCGATGAGCAAGCGCTGGGAAACGAGGAACCGCGGGAACGTGTCCCACGGATTGACGGCATAACCGCGATCCCGGCGGATCCGCTCGATCTACTCACGGTCGAGGATCTCGAACCGCAAACCGAACCGGGAATCCAGCTCCTCCTGCCACTGTTTGAGCATCGAAGGGGGACACACCACCACCACCTCCCGAACCCGGCGGCGAAGCAGTAGTTCGGTGGCGATCAGCCCGGCTTCGATCGTCTTCCCGAGACCGACATCATCGGCGATGAACAGGTTGACCCGAGGGAGTTGGAGCGCCTTTTTGAGTGGCTCGAGCTGGTAGGCATCCAGGCGAATTGCCCGCGCGGAAGGGGGCTTGAAAGAGCTTCGGATCCGTCGCTGTGACGCAGTGCCAGCGCAGCGTGTTGAAGTACGCGGCAAAGAGGCGCGGCTCGTCGAATCCCTTCGCCCCGATCTGCGACCACCCTTCGAAATCGAGGATCTGGGCATCCAGTTCCGCCTGCCAGACCACCTCAAGCACATCTCCTTGGGCATCGTCATCGACGCAGGAAAGCCGCACGCAATCACCAAACGCCGACGGTGCCGTCTCGTCCACCAGCCAATGCCGGGTTCGAACGCGAACCAACTGTCCAGATTGGGGAATCGATGGTGATGGAGCGGGCATGGATCTCTTTGTCGGTGCTGGAAGGACCAAGGTACCGGCGACAGCCGGCTCCAGGCAACCTCTGGTGGTGGGCACAAGCAACTTCGCAGCCGCGTGGGCGGCTAAACTTTCCTTTCAAGCCACCAACCTCTCGTGCGGAAGCGGACAGGCATGACCCCCCACGCCGAGCGCAACCGTCCGTGGTGCCTCGCTCAGCCCTGCTCGATACCCCGCACTTCCACTGGCCCGCCTGAGCGTTCTTCGGCCTCGGACGTGTCGGCGGAGATGGCTTGGGAAATGATGCGTTGGGTAACTTCCTCCAGATGCCGGTGGAGCAGATCGCTGAGCTCCAGATACGTGGGCCACAAGGTCTCGTCCACAAAGCGCTCGGGAATACGCGCGCGGATGGTGGTGCGCCGCTGCCGGGCATACCGGTAGGGCCGAATGTCATACCGTCGCAGCAAGGCGAGCATCAGTTGCCGATTCCAGTGATCGGGCATGCTGAATGCATACTCGATTGACGGGGCTTCGGTCTGGAGTTTGGCAAGCCGTGCACGGATCCGCTCCTTCGCGAAGGCCGCGGCATTGGCTTCACCCGGTGTTGTCGCTCCGGCATGCAAAGCCTCGACGAGGGCAAGTCGTGCAAGAAGTTCAGCTTCGTTCATCGGCGAAGACGGAAATGATCCAGTCAACGGGTCGTGTCCAGCGGCAAGTCTCTCCTCCAACCCAGGCCGGATGCCCCAGCCCGGCCTCGTGCGGAAAAAGCTCGCCCCTTGCCGCCTTCCTGCGGCGGGAGATAGGCTTCCCTCTGATGACATCCAAAACCCAAAGCCTCATCCCTCTGCTGACTCTGCTCGCAGCCGGGTGCGCCAGTGGCCCCACCGCCAAGCCCGAACGTGGCCAAGCCGGGACCATCGCCTACAACGTGAAGATCGAGGCCAGCGATCCGGGTGCCCGCGTTGAGGTCAACGATGACTTCGTCGGGGTCACGCCGGTGGAAATCAAGGTCTGGGGCGATCGCGACGGAACCTTCCACAATTTCGGCTCAGCCGACTTCGTCATCCGAGTGCATCCGGTGCACGACGGCCAAAGCGTCCAGACCAAGGTTTTCCGAACCGGCGGTTGGTTCGGACAGGAAGACCGGGTTCCGCAACGCCTCTTCTTCGATCTCAATCAAAAGGCCCAAGGCGGCTTCACGGTCGATCCCGGCAAACCTCGGTACTGATCCCCCTCTCTCATGAAAACACTCCGCCCTGCCCTCGTCGTCGTGACGGTCGCCATCGCCGCTGCGGCATGGATCGCTCTCCGTTTACCCCTCCAAGCACAGGCACCCGCCGCCGGATCTCCCGCGGCGAACGAGTACCTGACCCTCCGTTGGGCTGGACGCGAAAACACCCATGTCATCCGCCCGGGCGGCCGCGTGGAGTTTGTCGGGTCTGAGCTCCGGAAGCTCAGCCGTCCGGACCGCTGTGACGAACGGGCATTCTACATGAACTGCGCGATGAACGGGTTGGTGAAAGAAGGCTGGGAGTTCGCCGGGATGACTTCGGATGAGATTGTGATGCGACGAACCATCGCGCACTGACCACGCCTCACCAGCGCGGTGGGGTTGACGCCAGACAGGAGTGCCACCGATCCACGGGCGACAGGCAGGCGGTGGATCAACCGGCCGTTTCCAGGTTCTGTTCCGGCGGCCACCGTTAGTCCCTCAAAGTTCGCCCTTCGAAATCCGCCCTCCCCCTGAGTACCTTCCGGCCATGACTCTATGCGGCATCAGCGATGAGGCGGGCAATTCCCTCGCCTCCCAGATCCAGGCCACCCGGGATCTGGACTGGAAGCATCTTGAAATGCGGAATGTCGCGGTCGAGGGCTTCGCCAAAGGCAACTTCCACGACATTCCGGACGACGCCTTCGACCTCGCTGTCGAACAACTGCACGCTGCGGGGATCGGCGTCCTTTGCTTCGCCTCCACGATCGGGAACTGGGCCAAGAAGATCGAAGACCCTTTCGACCTCACCCTGGCGGAGGTGGACCGGGCGATCCCGCGGATGCAGCGCGTCGGAGCAAAATTTGTCCGCATCATGAGCTACAAGGTGCGGGACGCGGAGGATCAGATGGAAGAGGAACGCTTCCGACGGTTGCGCGAGGTGGTGAACCGGTTCCGCGACGCGGGAGTCCAACCCGTCCACGAGAACTGCATGAACTACGGGGGCATGAGCTGGCAACACGCCGAACGGCTCCTCGAGAACGTCCCCGGACTTCAATGGGTTTTCGACACGGCCAATCCCGTCTTCAACCTCGACCGTTCCAAAGCCGAGCCCCGGCCCCGTCAGGATCCCTGGGAATTCTGGACCCATGTCCGGGACGCCAGCGTCCACATCCACGTGAAGGATGCCCGCTGGAATACCGCCAAGAATGACGCCGACTATACCTTTCCCGGCGAGGGCGACGGAGCGGTCGAACGGATTCTCCGGGATGCCTTCAGCCGCGGGTACGATGCCGGCATCTCCATCGAACCCCACATGGTCGCCGTCTTCCACGACGCCAACGCCTCCGCCCAGGACGACGCCCTGCGGGCCAACTACGTCGAGTATGGTCAACGCCTGGAAGCCCTGATCCAGCGCATCCGCGGTCGGTAGGAGACTTCTCAGTCTCCCGAGGCTTCCGCCAGGCGGGCGCGGTATACCTTCCTTGCGTGATCGTAGGCCGCAACGGCCTGCGCATGTTCCGCCCCCTTCATGAAGCGCTCCTTGTTCTTCCAGCATTGGTCCACGGAATCGAGGCACCACTGGATCGAACGTCGCGAGGCCCGCACCGGCTTGTCCGCCACCGTCACCCAGATCGGATTGGTGTGGGCACTGGGCAGGATGCGGACCGCGAGCCATCCGCTCTCAGCCATGTCCGTCTCGAACTCCAAGTCCTGGATCGTCCCGTCCGCCACCATCGTCTGTCGGGCCACCGGAAAGCCGTTCCGGAGCAACTCGACAGGAACTTCCTGGGTTTCGCCCTGACGCGCCCGCTCGATGTGCCAGTAGGGCTTCTCGGTGTAATGGCGCGAGGCAATCGACGGGTCGGGCTTCGCCTCCAATCGAGCCGCCACCCGCACCTTCGCACGGACCTTCGTGGGTGCCGCCACCGCCAGTTCACTTCCGTCCACCCCCATCTCCGCCGTTCTCCCAGCGGCCTCTACCTTGAAATCCATCAGGTGACTGAACCCGTCGCTGACATAATTCCGACCCGCGCGAATGCCTTCGCACCAGTCCTCATAGCTCCACTTGGGATCCAGCTTCACATAACTCCGACCCAACCCCACCCGCTCGCCGTAGATGCAGGGGAAGTCGGTCTCCCCGCTGATGCGGGTGCGGAACCCGGCGTTCAGGGTATGATACCAGATGTTCAATTCCCACACGTAGGGCGTGTCGACCGTGGACATGAAATCGACTGCGGGAACCCCTTTGCCGTCCGGGCCCGGGACCTCATGGGTCACGTCTACAATGTACTCGTTGGCTCCGATTCCGTTGAACGGCGGGATCTCGAAATTGGGGAGCTCGCGCGTCTTCACTTCCAAACCCCATCCCGAATGAGCCGGTCCGCACAACGCCCCCTGCTTCTTGCCCCAGGCCAGCGTGTTCAGACAGAGCTTCGGCCAGTGATGCTTCGAGTCGCCGCCCGGGTACATCTGATCCTTGAGCTGCAAGAGGCAGAGATGTCCGGATTCATGGGAGCCAAAGCCACTGACTTCGATGTCATATCGGAGCAGGTAGGGAAAACGCGAAACCGGATCATCCCCGGCACGGAAGAACTGCTTCTGATAATCAAAGCAGGGCCCCCACGTCAGGTTGGCTCCCACCTTCAGATCTTCACCCAACACATGCCGCATCATATCCGATGCATGCACTCCTTCGGTCGGCTTGTTGTAGTGGGCACAGCCAGCGGCATGGATATGGTGGTCGCCTGAAATCCAGCCCATCTTCGCCGGGTCAATCCAGCGACGCACCTGGTACATCCAGTTCTGCGGGCCAGTTCCAACCTCAAAGTCCCGCCGGATCGGAACCGACTCCGGGCCTCGCCGGAACTCGACCGTATACCGGCCCGAGGGGAGTCGCAGCGTCTCGCCGTCGCCCCGATAGACCTGCGAATGGAAGAAGAAGTCCGGGGCCAACCGTTTTGACGGTGCCGGAAACACGTGGCCCTGCGCATCGGTGATGACCATCGATGCGGTCGTAGGTGCCCCGTTCTCATCGACGATCCGGAGCTTCACCGGCTGTGCTGCCCGGGACTCAAACAGGAGGTCCGCCTCTCCACGAAACCCGAGATCCTGTGTCCCCTGCCCGACATCAAATGCCAGTTTGGCCTCCCGACGCCCCGGATCCCGCGAGTACAATTGCAGGATCCGGTACTCCAGGGGCAAACCACCCAACTCCACCTTCATGGGCGCTCCAGCGAAGAGTTCGGCTGCCAACCAGCGATCCTCAACCGCTGCCGCCGGTGCCTCGTGCAATCGTTCGCCCTGCGGACTCTTCACCCGCAGCGTCGCCGTCGTTCCGGCTTCATTGTGGACCTTCACCAGAAATGCCGTCCAACCGCCTTCGGACAATCGCGGCTTGGCGTCTCCGGCCTGCACCTTGACCCGCATCTCCGGGTTGATGTGCACTCCGATCAATGTTCGGGCATCAAAAACGGCCTGCACCTTGGCAGCCGCCAGGGTCGGATCGGATTCCGCCAGCGCCGCGTCGATCGTGCTGCGCTCCGAAGCCGACAACGGCGATCCCACCACCGTCAGGCCTTCCATGACCCGACGCACCTGCGCCTGGAACGGCTGAAGTTCAGCGACGGCAACCACCGGAAGCGCGGCCCACGTGGGGACCATCACGCCCAGTCCAAATACCAATCCAATCCAGTGCGGCTTCATGGGGAATCGATCTCCAGTCTCCCCCTCCATCGCCTCCCCGCCAGCCGAAAATCCAGCCTGAAGCCAGGATGCCATTCCCGTGATTTCCATCGACACTCCCGGGCTCCGCCTTAACCTCCCCCGCTTCAAATGAACAAGACTCCGCACGTCGCCGTGGTCGGGGCAACTGGCGCCGTTGGGATCGAGATGCTCAAGGTTCTCGAACGACGCCGCTTCCCTGTTGGCCAACTCACCCTGCTTGCCTCCGCCCGTTCGGTGGGGAAGAAACTCACCTTCGCTGGCAGGGAGGTCACCGTGACGGAACTGACCAAGGACAGCTTCAAGGGCATCGACATCGCCCTGTTCAGCGCCGGTGGAGCCATCTCCCGCGAGTTCGCTCCCATTGCCGCAGCAGCCGGTTGCGTGGTCGTCGACAATTCTTCGGCCTTCCGTCAGGACGACCAGGTTCCCCTGGTCGTACCCGAGATCAACGCCTCCGACGTGCGACTGCACCGGGGAATCATCGCCAACCCGAACTGCACCACGGCCATCACCCTGATGGCCCTCTACCCGCTCCATCAGGCCTTCGGTGTGAAGCGCATCATCGCCTCCAGTTACCAGGCCGTTTCCGGCACCGGTGCCAAGGCCATCGAGGAACTGGAGAACCAGGTGAAGCAAACCGTCGCCGGACAGACGATCACCCGGGAGGTCTATCCTTACCAGATCGCTTTCAACGTCCTGCCCCAGGTCGATTCGTTCCTTCCCGACGGCTACACCAAGGAAGAGATGAAGATGCAGTTCGAGGGTCGCAAGATCATGCACCTCCCCGGGTTCAAGGCGTCGGTCACCTGTGTGCGGGTTCCCGTCTACCGTTCCCACTCGATCGCCGTCAGCGCCGAGTTCGAAAAGCCAGTCTCGGTGGCAGCGGCCATGGCCGTCCTCGCCCAGGCCCCCGGCCTCGATATCGTCGATGATCCAGCCAACCGGAAGTATCCGATGCCGCTGTTCACTTCGGAGAAGGATCACTGTGAAGTGGGCCGGATCCGCATCGACTGCGCCTTGGACAACGCCCTTTGCTTCTGGGTTTCGGGCGATCAATTGCTGAAGGGAGCCGCGCTGAACGCCGTGCAGATCGCCGAGGAACTCCTCAAACTCTGAGTTCCCTCTCCCATGACAAAGGCCCGGCCACCCTCGGGGTGCCCGGGCCTTTCGTCTGGCAGGATGAAACCGCTTCAGCGCAGTCGATCGGGGTTCAGCGCCTTGAGGTCCTTGGGCACAAACAGTCCGTCCTTGCGGATCAGGGTATCATCGAACCAGACCTCGCCCCCGCCCCACTCGGACCGCTGGATCAGCACCATGTCCCAGTGAACGGCAGATTTGTTGCCATTGCCCGGATTGTCGTAGGCCTGACCCGGCGTGTAGTGCAGTGATCCCGCAATCTTCTCGTCAAAAAGGATGTCGCACATCGGATTCAGGATGTAGGGATTGAAGCCGAGACTGAACTCGCCAATGAAACGCGCCCCGGGATCCGTTTCGAGGATCTCATTCAGGCGCTTCTCCCCTCCGCCGGAGCAGGTCGCCTTCGCGATCTTCCCATCCTTCATCTCCAACTGGATCCCTTCAAATTTGGTCCCGGCATACAGCGTGGGGGTATTGAAGCGGATCACGCCGTTCGAGGACTTCAGCGTCGGACAGGAGAAACACTCGCCGTCCGGGATGTTCCTTAGACCCTCACACGGCTTGGCCCCCACCCCACGAATGCTGAAGGTCAGATCAGTGCCGGGTCCCAGAATGTGGACACGGTCGGCTTCTTCCATCCGCTTCTTCAGCGGAAGCACGGCCTTCGCCATGCGCTGGTAGTCCATTGTACAAACGTCGAAGTAGAAGTCTTCGAACGCCTCCGTGCTCATGTTCGCCGACTGGGCCATGCTCGGCGTCGGCCATCGGAGCACACACCATTTGGTCTTGTTGATCCGATGATCCAGAACCGGTCTCAGGGTCTTGGCGTAAAGCTTCTGGGCCGCCGCGGGGACATCGCTCGTCTCGCTCGCATTGAGCGCGCCGCGGATCGCCACATAGGCGTGAACCCGCTTCATCCGCTGCATCTCCAGGTCACGGACCAGCTTGGCGTGGACCTCGTCCGTTGCCCGCTGGATCTCTCGACTGACCCGCGTGTGCCGGATCTCCACCAACGGAACCCCGCCTGCCGCCCGGGTGGCCCGGATCAAGGCCACGGACATCTCGTCCGGGACATCAATCATGTCGAACAGCAGTACCTCGCCCTTCTGAATCGAACAGGAATACTCTACGAGCAACTTCGCCAGCTTTGCGTATCTCGGATCGGCCATATGGTTTGCGGAAGATTCGCACGGGAACCCAACGAAGGCACGCAGAGACAGTCAGGACCTGCTCTTTTCAGCAGCGGTCAACGTCAGAAGCCGGACCGATCGCGACTAGCACCTACGAAAGCTCAACCAATCCGCCAGACGATCCGGGCCTTGCCCAGGTCGTACGGGGACATCTCCATCTTCACCCGATCCCCGGCCGTCAATCGCACGAATCGCTTGCGCATCTTTCCGGAAATCGTGGCCAGCACCAGATGCTTGTTGTCCAGTTCCACCCGAAACATGGTGCCTGCCAGGACGGTGACAATCCGACCTTCAATCTCGACGTGTTCCTGTTCCTTCATCTGACAATCAATAATGGCCGGGAAAGTAACAGCGGTAAAAACGGAGGCGCCCTTATCCGGCCGGGTAAAAGGAGCCCCCAGAAAACAAAAAGGAGGCGGGCCGTCAAGCCCGCCCCCGTGTAAAGTCAGCGCTTAGTAACGGCCACGGCCGCCACCACCGCCACCACCACCGTAGCCGCCGCCGCCACCGCCACGGCTGCCGCCACCGCCACCACCACCGCGGCTGCCACCACCGCTGCCGCCGCCGAACCCGCCGCGATCACGGCGAGGTCCACCGAAGCCGCCGCCGCCGCCGCCGCCGCCGCCCTCTTCACGAGGCCGAGCGATGTTAACGGTCAGGTTGCGGCCATCAAGATCGGCGCCATTCATGGCGTCGATTGCGCGCTGGGCCTCCTCCGGAGTCGACATCGTGACGAAGCCGAATCCGCGGGAGCGACCGGTCGCGCGGTCGAACATAAGAACCGCTTCCATGACCGTGCCGTGGGCGGCAAACGCGTCCTGGAGGCTGTTCTCCGTCGTATTGAACGACAGGTTCCCAACGAACAGTTTAGTACTCATTCTGTGTGATTTGTCCCTAGACCGAGTCTGCTTACTCCAAACTGTTCCCGCTCGTCGGGTTTCAAATCATCACTGAACCACTGTTCAACTGAAGATCCACCAGGCCTTGGAAGCGACCGACAATCTAACTGACGACGGTAAGAGTGATCTGTGCACCCCCTTTTAGACAACAAGAATCTTAATCAAATTGAAATCCACCCCCTCGCGGCTCCGCATTCCGCCCCCTCGACAACCCCCAAACCCACGTCCATCGTCGCCACCCGCATGTTGCCGAAGCCGCTCGTCATTGCCGGTCGAACCTTCAACTCCCGCCTGTTCCTGGGAACCGGCAAGTTTCCCTCTCCCGAGTCGATGCGGGATGCCCTCGCCGCCAGCGGCACCGAACTGGTGACCGTCGCCCTGCGTCGGGCAGATCTTACCGGACAGCGTGATCCCTTCGCCAACATCCTCGATTTCATTGACCCCGCCCGCTACCTGCTCCTGCCGAATACCAGCGGAGCGATGAACGCCGATGAGGCCATCCGCCTCGCCCGGCTTGCCGCCGCTGCAGGGCTGCCCAAATGGATCAAGCTCGAGATTCATCCCGACCCCCGCTATCTGCTTCCCGATCCGATCGAGACCCTCCTCGCCGCGGAACGACTCGTGAAAGAGGGCTTCGTGGTGCTCCCCTATATCAACGCCGATCCCGTCCTCGCCAAACGATTGCAGGAGGTCGGCACGGCCACCGTCATGCCCCTCGGATCCCCCATCGGATCCCATCGCGGTCTCCAGACCCGCGATCAACTCCGGATCATCATCGAGCAGGCCATCGTACCGGTCGTGATCGATGCGGGAATCGGTGCCCCCAGCCACGCCGCTGAGGCCCTCGAACTCGGGGCGGACGCGGTCCTGGTCAACACCGCGATTGCCGTAGCCTCCGACCCCAACCGCATGGCCACGGCCTTCCGGATGGCGGTCGAGGCCGGACGGATCGCTTATGAAACAGGGCTATCCGCAGGGCAGATGACTGCTTCGCCTACCAGTCCGCTCACCCAGTTTCTGTCAACCCCCGCCCTGGACTGATCCTCCCGGAGATACCTCCGCTGGAGTATTGCTCCCACCTGCGGATCCCCGGAGCGTTGCCGCTTCGGCGGGGCACACGGAAGGGAGGGGCAATGGAGACCACAACCGACACATCCATCCAACTGCGGGAGGCAGGCTCGGTTGCTGGGAAAGTCCCGCACTTCCGCGCTCTCGTCGAGCAGGCTGGCCACGGGATTGTGATCCTGTCGGACGACGGTTCCATCCGCTACATGAACGCCGTCTTCCAGCGGTGGATCGGGTGGGAGACAGGCGAAGACCTTCCCGGCTCCCTGCTCGCCTGGCTGGATCCATCTGAATCCGAGGCTTTGCGGCTCTCGCTCGCCCGCACGGCCGCGGTCAACAGCGAACCGCTCCCCCTGCCCGTACTCCGGTTCACCGATGCCAAACGGCGGGTCCGCGAACTCGAAGGCACCGTCACCAAACTGACCTCACGCTCCGGCGGCGATCATCGGGTGCTGCACCTGCACGACGTCACCGACCGTCGGGAGGCGGAGACCCGGACGCGGCGTTCCGAACAGGCGGCACGGATCATCAGTTCCCTCGCCAGCTCGCTGGTGGAACTGGAATCCAAGGAGGATGTCCTTTGGGATCTTGCCCGGAATTGCGTGGGCCGTCTGGGGCTGCCCGATTGCGTCATCTACCTCCTCGAGGAAGAGCGGGGAATGCTGGTGCAGCAGGCGGCCTGGGGTCCCAAGGCTCCCGCTGGCAGGCTGCGGCTCAATCCACTCGAGATTCCGCTGGGCCGGGGGATCGTGGGGTCCGTCGCTCTCTCGGGAAGAGCGCAGATCGTCCAGGACACCCGAATGGACTCCCGCTACATCGTGGACGATGCCGAGCGCCGCTCTGAACTGGCCGTTCCCATCCTGCTCGGTGACCGCGCCATCGGAGTCATCGACCTGGAGCACCCGGAGGTGGGCTTTTTCGATGGGCATCACCTCGAGATTCTCAGCGCATTGGCCGCGCTCCTGGCGAACAAGCTGGTTCGCATCCGGGCCCAGAAGGAACTCAAGACGCTCAACAGCGATCTGGAGAAGCGGGTGCGGGAGCGGACCTCCGAGCTTCAGGCCGCCAACGCCCGCCTTCAGCAGGAGGTCTTCGAGCGGGCCCGCGCCCAGGGCATCCAGCAGGCCCTCTATCAGATCTCCGAAGCCATGCACCAGACGCGGGATCTCCCCGCGCTCTACCGCCGCATCCACGAGATCATCTGCACCCTGATGCCGGCCCGGAATTTCTATATCGCGCTGCTCGACCGCGATACCGGCGATCTCCTTTTCCCTTACCACATCGACGAACTGGACCCGCCTCCACCCCCGCGTCGGGGCCACCGCGGGATCACGGAATACGTCCTGCGAAGCGGGCGTGCCTGCTTGGCCAACCTGGAGGAGATCACCCGTCTCAAGAACACCGGCGAGTATCTCCAGTCCGGCGCTCCCGCCCTGATCTGGCTCGGCGTCCCACTGGTGGTCCGGGACACGCCCATCGGGGTTATGGCGGTGCAGGATCACCGGGATCCGGACGCCTTTGGCCCGGAGGACCAGCAGATCCTTTCGTTCGTTGCCGACCAGACCGCCCTCGCCATCGAACGCAAACGCTCCGAACAGGACCTGCAAAGGGCGCTGGAACAACAGAAGGAACTCGTCCGGCTCAAGACCAACTTTGCCAATCTGGTCTCGCACGAGTTTCGAACCCCCATCGGCGTCATCCTTTCTTCGGCCCAGGTCCTCGAATCGTACTTCGACCGTCTCGACACGCCTCGCCGGACCGAACATCTCGGCGACATTGCCCACGCCGCCCGGCATATGGCCGGCCTGATTGATGAAGTCCTCCTCCTCGGACGCATCGAAGCCGGCCGCCTCGCCTTCCACCCCCGGCCCATTGATCTCGCTGCCTTTTGCCGTCGTCTGGCGGAGGAGACGTCCCAGGCCACCGCCAATCGTTGCCGCATCGATCTCACCAGCCAGGACCCACTGCCGCCCGCCCGTTCCGACGAAAACATCCTCCGCCATGTCGTCGGCAATCTCCTCTCCAACGCAGTCAAGTACTCGCCACCCGGAGGGGTCGTCACCTTCTCCCTCGCCTGCATCGGTCGCGACGTGATCATCACCGTCCGCGATCATGGAATCGGGATCCCACCCGAAGACCAACCCCGTCTGTTCGAGCTATTCTACCGCGGCCGCAACGTCGGGGAAATGCCTGGAACCGGCCTCGGCCTCGTGATCGTCAAACGCTGCGTCGAAGTCCATGGCGGCAAGGTCACGCTGCACAGCCATTCCGGACGTGGAACGACCGTGATCGCCCAACTCCCCGTTTTCGCAGACCCGGACGCTCCCACCCAAGGACCATGAAACACATTCTGATCATCGAGGACCATGCCCCGATGCGGCGCAGCCTCGAGACGGTTCTGGAAATGGAGGGGTTCCGGGTCAGCGCCGCCGAAAATGGCCGCATCGGCGTGGCGTCGGCCCTGGCCACTCCGCCGGACCTCATCCTGTGCGACATCCAGATGCCCGAACTCGACGGACACGGGGTCCTCCGCAGACTACGCGCGGATAGCCGGACCCAACTGGTCCCTCTCATCTTTCTGACCGCGTGGGGTGAACGCCATGACGTCCGCGCAGGCATGTCCGCCGGAGCCGATGACTATCTGGTCAAGCCGGTCGATCGCCAGGAATTGCTGGATGCCGTCCGCATCCGCCTCGCCCGGGAAGATCTCCGGCACCAGTCCGGAGGCGGATTCAAACCCGACTTCACCAGCGCGGTACCGCTCGAAAAACTGGGGCTCAGTGTGCGGGAAGCGGAAGTCCTGCTCTGGATGTCGCAGGGCAAATCCGATGCCGACATCGGATTGGTGCTCGGTATCAGTTGCGCCACCGCCAAGAAACACGCCGCCCACGTGTATCAGAAGCTGGGGGTCGAAAACCGCCACGCGGCCGCGCTCCGGGCTCTGGAGACGCTGAGCGGCGGGGGCTAGGGCAGAAGTTTGGTGACCAACGCGCTGAGCGCCTTGCCATCGGCCCGTCCCGCCGCCTTGGCCTGGGCCGCCTTCATCACCAGACCCATGTCCTTCTTGGACGTGGCACCCACCTCAACAATGGCCGCGCGCACCAAGGCTTCGACTTCTTCCGCGCTCAACGGCTGGGGAAGAAACTCGGCGATCACCTTCAGCTCGGAGGCTTCCTTCGCCGCCAACTCCGGCCGCCCAGCCTTCTCGTACTCGTCGATGGCGTACTTGCGCTTCTTCGCTTCGCGCAGCAAGACGATCATCACATCAGCGTCCGTCAGGGAGTCGGACTTCTTCTCGATCTGGAAGTAACCGAGGGCCGACTTGACCAGGCGCAGGGTGCCGGTGCGATCAGCGTCCTTGGCGATCATGGACTGTTTAAGGGCGTCAGTAATGCGGGGCTGGAGACTCATTTGGATAGGGAGATGACCCGACTTAACCGTCGGGCAGTTCGAACGACTCAGCGAAAGGAAAGTGTGCGGGGACCCATCAGGAATCGGACGCCTGCTGCTTGCGGATCTGATCCCGGACCAGGGCCGCCTTCTCGTAATCTTCCAGACGGATCGCCTCGGCCAGATCGCGTTCCAGACGTTCCACCTCGGTCAGCGGCCGGCGGTTTTTCACCTGCCCCAGCCACTCCCGCAACGAACCCAACTCCGGGCTCGCCTCCATCAGGTCGAGACGCTCGTTCTCGGTGTAGAACCGTTCCAACTCGGAAACCCCTTCCTGGATCTGGCTCACGGCCGCCTCGAAATCACCATCCCGCAGCGACGCCATGCCGTGGGCACGGGTCTGCATCAGGAGCAATTGCGGCACGAATTGGAGGAGGGACCAAGCCAGGTCCTCGGTGGCGGCGTGTTCGGCGACGAACTCAAACACCGCCAGGTTGCGTTCGCAATCGCGCTCGACCAGATCGAAGTCCTCCAACTGAAAGAAGCAGATGTAACGGTGATGAAACTGGATGCATTCCTGCTGGAGTTTGCTGCACTCCTCGATCCCCAGCGTGAAGCTCTCCGGGGATCGCTTCTCAATCAGGTGCTCCGCCAGGCGGGAACGGTAGAAATCGAACCACGACTCGTGCCCCATCGGGCGCTTCCCATCCGGACGTCCCTCGGCGTTCATCTGGAGGATACCCAGATCCACGCGCAACTGGATCTTCTGGTTCCCGTCGCGGCCCTTGAACCGCCGCGCCATCACCTGCCCGGCCTGGTAGGGCCAGGTTTGCAAGAGCTTGGTCAGGTCTTGATTCATCTCGGCGACAAGCTGGCAACCACATCCCGCCAAGTCAACGCGAGGAACCACACGGCTAGAATGAGCCTCGTGACCTCGTCGCCGACGTAGAAGACGTCAGGAGTCACTGAGTTCCATTCGAGCGGACTCCAGTCCCCTGACCCGAGCCCGACCGATCGGGGGGCAGCATCCGGGTGCGCCCGAACCAGGCTTTTGCCGATGACGCCATCGTCTGGCTGGCCTACAAACAAGCCAGCGCCCTGATCAGATTCCACTCCACCAGCGCCCCTGCCATCCCGCCATGAACTCCGTCGCCTTTCCCCGCGCCTCCCGGCGTCCGTCCGCCGCGTTCACCCTGATTGAACTCCTGGTGGTGATCGCGATCATCGCCATCCTGGCGGGCATGCTCCTGCCCGCTCTCGCCAAGTCCAAGACCAAGGCCCAGGGCATCGCCTGCCTGAACAACCTAAAGCAACTCAACCTCGCCTGGTCCATGTACGCCGACGACAACAACGACCGGCTCGTGCCCAACGGCACCGGTGGACAGATCGGCTGGGTGGAAGGCTGGCTCCAGACACCCGTCGAGGCCACCAACGTCAACCTCCTCAAGTCGCCCAAGGGGATGCTGTGGAACTACAACAAGTCGGCCGCCATCTACAAATGCCCGTCTGATCTCAGCACGGCCAAGCTCGGCAACAAGTCTCTTCCCCGCGTCCGCAGCATCGCCATGAACGGAAACATGAATGGCAGCAGCTGGTACACCGACGAGATCAAGAACACCCATTTCACCTATCGAAAGACCTCCGAGCTCACCCGTCCTTCGCCCTCGGAAGCCTTCGTCTTCCTCGATGAACATCCGGATGGCATCGACGACGGGTATTTCCTCGTCTTCGTCAACCGCCGGCAACTGTGGGGAAACCTGCCCGCCAACTACCACAACGGCGCCTGCGGCTTTTCGTTCGCCGACGGACATGCCGAGATCCGCAAGTGGCTCGATCCCGACACGCGCTCCCGAAAGATTGCGGCCAGCCCCAAAGGCCCGCGGGACGTGCCTTGGATCCAGCTCCGCACCTCCGCCCCGATCAAGACCGACGCACCCTGGCCGCCGTGAGCCGGAGGCTCCGGGTCAGAGCGCGGTGATCGCGTACTGGATCCAGGCGCGGATCAACCGCTGGATTCCCGCGTCACGGAATGCGGGCTCATGCTGCACCCCAGGCGCATTGACCTGATGAAACGTCGAGAAATCCACCGTCCCAGAAGCCGCCAGGGTGGTGGTCTGCGACGGGGGAAACAGCGCGGCCCCACTGAGCCGGGGCACGGTCTCGTCCCCGTGCAATCCATGCCCCACCGGTGGCGGGTTGTACCTCGTGGAGGACCGCGATCGTCTTCTCCCGGAGCGCGGCACATTGCTTGAGGGCCATGCGCACCACCAAGCCACCCATGCTGTGGGTGATCAGGATGCACAGGTCCGTGTTGGCGTGCCCGAACAACCCGGTTGCCCCATGGCGATCCTGGTTAAAGACGGCATTGCGCCCGCCCTCAGTTTGCGAAGTGCCCAGAATATCCGCCACCATCTGAAGCCCAATCTCGGCGATCGGCTGGCGCCAATCGTATCCGTACACATACAACGGGGTCTGGTTCGCGCCAAAATTCCACCCGTCGGCCGCATCCAGAAATTCACCATAGGAAGCCCACCGCACCCCACCCCATCCGCGGGCGACCCGGGCCTCGTGATCCGAGTCAAAGTCATCCGCCGGATCGCCTATGATGACCCCGCGCCGGGCTGAATCGAGCAGGTGCCGCTTGTCATCGCTGCTGGCCCACGACCAACCGAGCAGGTTGGTCGCCGGCGAATCCGGATCCCAAGCGTCATCATCGTCCGTCAGATCGACGCGCGATCCCATGACTCCCGGCACAAAGATGAGGGCAACGCGTCGGCCGGTGACCAGGTTTGGACCTTCACGACAGACCGTGAGCGAAGGGGTTGTCGGGTTCATTCGCCACCTCCGCCCGTCAGCGTGATGCCGTTGAGGATGCCCACGCTCTCCCGGGACAATCGACTCTCAGACCCAACCGTCCCCATCGGTCTGACCGTCCCGGCCCACTCCGTCGATGACCAGATGGCAGGGAATGTTCGCGCGCGATTTGCCGTTGAAAACCAGCTGGAAATTGAGCTTCGCGGGAACGCCCTTGCGCTTGAACCGATGCTTCTGGTCGGAGGCGCGCGACTCCTCCTTTGGGCGAAGGGCCGGAACGAACACCTCGTCGCCGCTGAACAGCACGTTGGGATCACCCCGGGATTCCTTCAGCGCCTCGTTCTCCGAGTGGTTCCAGATCGTATCCGGGAAATGCCCGGAACCCATGGCGATGCTGGCGATGCAGTCACCGGGTTGGACCCGATGAATGGTTCCCTCGTCGCTCATGGCCTGACCTCGTGACGGGAGGATTCCACAGAATCCCATGCTCCAGCGTCGCGGTGGAAAGCAAACAGCCTTGTCACTTCACAAGGCCAGGCTTCGACCCCGTTGACTGCAACTGCGGATCCTCAGGCCAGAGCCAGTCCCCGTCCGATTCGAGTGGCTCTTCTCATCGAGGGGGCGATCCCCTTCTCCCAAAGTCGTATCCACCGCCTTCAACGACCCATAGCCGCAGGTCTGCGGATGGGCGTATCAACGGGACGTCAACCCCTGCGCCGCGGCGACCCTCTTCGTCACGGACGCAGCCCTCCACATTCTAACCCCCATGCCTCTCATGCCTCCCTCTCCCACTGCATCTCCAGGTCGATCCCGGCCGCCGGCCCCAGCCCATCGGTTCCATCCGAGCCGCGTAAATCCCCTCGCCTACCTCCAGTTCCTGATCGCCTAAGGGTTGCTGGCGGCGGGCTTGGTCTGCGCCCAAGTCGCTGGTCCGATGGACATCTGGCCCGCCAACGCGTCCCTGGAGATCGGCTCCACGCGACAGTACGGCGCCTATGTGCCCATCTCACCGAACACCGTCGTCTGGGAGATCAATGGCATCGTGGGCGGCAACGCAACCCTGGGCACCATCTCCACCACCGGGAGCTACAAGGCCCCCACGATGGCGCCCACCCCCAGCACGGTGACGGTCACGGCGCGCAGCACCGCCTACCCTTCGGTTTTTGCCTCAACCCCCATGACCCTCACCCGGAAGTATCCGTGGCTCTGGGGCAGTTCGCCCTCGTCGATCCCGGCCGGCGACTACCAGATCTCGTTCTCCGGCGCGAACCTCACTCCCGACGCCGTCCTCCTCGCCAACGGCTCCCCCATCCAAACCACCTATTCGTCCTCCACCCGCCTCGTCGGCAAAGGCACCGCCGCCGCAGGAATCCTCAACTTCGCCGTGTCCCTCCCCGGACCGGGTGCTGTCACCGGCAACGCCGTGAATGTGACCGTCACCGCCGCCGCCGCGGTGACCGTGGCAGTGAATCCCACTGCGACCAGTCTCCCCGCCGGAGGCATCCTGACCCTCGCCGCCACGGTCACGGGCAGCGCCAACACGGCCGTCACCTGGGCGTTCAATGGAACGACCGGCGGTTCTGCTTCCACTGGATTCATCAGTCCCGGGGGCGTTTATACCGCGCCCTCCCCCCAGACGGTGACCGTCCGCGCCACCTCGGTGGCCAATGGCACCTCCTTCGCGCAGTCCACCGTGACGGTCACCAATCCGGCCCCGTCGGTGATCGTCGCCATCGCACCCACCACCGCCACCCTGGTGACCGGAACGACCCGGACCTTCGTGGCCACCGTCACCGGCACATCGAATCCGGCGGTGACCTGGTCCGTGAACGGCGTCGCGGGAGGTTCCACCACGACCGGCTTCATCACGACGGGCGGCTTCTACACCGCGCCCGGATCCGTCCCTTCCCCAACCACGGTCACCGTCCGCGCCACCTCGGTCGTGAACGCCGCCGCATTCGGACAAACGGTCGTCCCCATCGCGGCACCCCCGACGCCGGTGGCCTGGTTGGACGGCGCGCGATTCCTGGAACAGAGCTCCTTCGGTCCCAAGCCTTCGTCCCTCGGCGAGGTGACGACACTCGGAATCCCGGCCTACCTCGACCAGCAGTTGGCGATGCCGGTGACCGCGATCCCTGCGGCGGCCCAGGCGTCGATGGGCGCATTGCGGCAGTGGCAGCTTCACCACTACTCGGCCGCTCCCGACCAATTGCGGCAGCGGATGGCCTACACCCTGAGCCAGATCGTGGTGACGTCGGGAAGCAAGCTGGTGAACCCATACGAGATCGTCCCGTGGTTGAATCTGCTTCAGCAACACGCCTTCGGGAACTACCGGAACCTGCTTCGGGACCTCACCAAGTCCCCGTCGATGGGCAAGTATCTCGACCTGGCGAACTCCAACAAGCCGGGGGCCGGACGCGGTGCCAACGAAAACTACCCGCGCGAACTGCTCCAGTTGTTCCCCATCGGCCTGTGGGAATTGAAGCCGGACGGCACGTTGAAGCTCGATATCGGAGGCGCTCCGATCCCCACCTACGATCAAGCCACCGTCGCCCAGGTAGCCCTGGCGTTGACCGGCTGGACCTACGCCACTGCACCGGGCAACACGCCGCAGAACAACAATTGGGAATCCTTCGGCGCGCCCATGGAATCGCGGCAGGCCAACCACGAGACCAATTCGAAGACCTTCCTCAACTGCACCCTGCCGGCCGGGCAGACGGTGGAGCAGGATCTCGAAGGTCTCCTTGATTGCCTGATGCAGCACCCCAACCTGGCGCCGTTCATCGCCACCCGGCTCATCCGCAGCCTGGTGACCAGCAATCCCAGCGGTGCCTACGTCCAACGCGTTGCCCAGAAGTTTGAAAACAACGGCAACGACGTGCGCGGCGATCTCGCCGCCGTCCTGCGGGCCATCCTGCTCGACCCCGAAGCCCGTCAGGACGTGACGTCCAGCACCCAGAGCCGGCTCAAGGATCCGATCGTGCACCTCACCGGACTGGTGCGGGCCCTCAACGGCCAGTTCAACCCCGGACAACAATGCCTGGGACCAGTCTCGGCAATCAACTCCACCAGGTGGCCAGGATCATCAAGCTCCGCACCACCGTGGGCATGAGCCGACAAGTCTTCTTCTGTTCGCTCGGCGGTTTCGACACCCACGGTGCCCAGTCCTGGCAACACTGGTCGCTGCTCAAACAGGTCGGCGACGCCATGGCCGCCTTCTACGCCGCCACCCAGGAACTCGGGCTCGCCGACAAGGTCACCACCTTCACGATGTCGGACTTCGGCCGGACCCTCCAACCCAACGGCGGCGGCACCGATCACGGCTGGGGCGGTCATCATCTTCTCCTCGGCGGTGCCGTCCAGGGCGGTCGGATGCACGGCACCTTTCCCTCCCTGATCCTGGGAGGGGACGATGACTCCGGATCCCGCGGTGCCCACATCCCGACCATCTCCGTCGATCAATACGGGGCGACCTTGGCCGCCTGGCTGGGCGTGCCAACCGCGGACCTGCCCACCGTCTTCCCCAACCTCCAGAACTTCGGAAACTGGAACCTCGGATTCATGGGATAGCCGCAGGGGCTTCTGCGTCCTCCGTGGATCGCCCCCCGCTTTTAGGGTCAGGCCTCCCCCATCCTTGCTCCCGATCCCGCGCCCGGATAAGGTCGCCCCTCGGTTTCCAGAAGGAGACCGGAACAACAGCGATCCGAGACTCACGATTTATGGCGAAGCTTTCCGTGCGCGACCTTGATGTCGCCGGCAAACGCGTTTTCATGCGCGTCGATTACAACGTGCCGATGGAGGAGAAGAACGGCGTGATGGTCATCAATGACACCACCCGCATCAAGGAGACCCTCCCGACGCTCGCGTTGCTCACCTCAAAGGGAGCCCGCCTGATCCTCGCCGCGCACCTCGGCCGCCCGGACGGCAAGCGTGAAGCCTCCCTGAGCCTCCTTCCGGTTGCCGAGAAGCTTGCGGAAATGCTGGGAAAACCGGTCACTTTTGTGGACGAGACGGTCGGTGAGAAGGCTGAGGCCGCTGCCAAGGCCCTGACCGACGGACAGATCCTGCTCCTGGAAAACGTCCGGTTCCATGCCGAGGAAGAGGCCAACGACCCGGTGTTCGCTGCCCGACTCGCGCGCCTGGCCGATCTTTACGTCAACGACGCCTTCGGGGCCGCGCACCGCGCCCACGCCTCCACCAGCGGCGTCGCCCGCATCATCCGCGCCTGGGGTGGCAAATGCGCTGCCGGCCTGCTGATGGAGCGGGAACTCAAGTTCCTGGGCGACGAACTCGACCAACCCGCCCGCCCCTTCGTCGTAATCCTCGGCGGTGCCAAGGTCTCCGATAAGATCAAGGTGATCGATCGCCTGGTGGAAAAGGCCGACACCATCCTGATCGGCGGTGCCATGGCCTACACCTTCAAGCTCGCCCACGGCGGCAAGACCGGGAAATCGCTCATCGAAAAGGATCACACCGGAACCGCCCTCGCCGCCGAGGCCAAGGCCGCCCAGCGCGGCGTGAAGTTCCTGCTCCCCACCGACACGGTCGTGGCCGACCTCAAGGACACCGGCAAACTCAACAAGAAGGGCCGACCGGTGCTCGAACCGATCAATCCCCGCGTCGTTTCGGGCGATATCCCCGATGAAACCGAGGGTTTCGACATCGGCCCCGAAACTGCCGCCACCTACGCCGCCGTCATCGCCGGGGCCAAGACGATCCTGTGGAACGGACCCATGGGCATGTTCGAGGACAAGCGCTTCGCCGAGGGCACCAACGCCGTCGCCCAGGCCCTCGTCGCCGCCACTCGGATCAACGGTGCCAAATCGATCATCGGCGGCGGCGATTCCGTCAAGGCCGTCAACAAGGCCGGGCTCGGAGATCAGGTGACCTTCGCCAGCACCGGCGGCGGTGCCAGCCTCGAGTTCCTCGAAGGCATTCCCCTCCCCGGCGTGATCGCCCTCGACGACATCTGACCCTTTCCCTTCGGGCGGTCGGGTGGAACCCAAGGCTCCATCCGACCGCCTGATTTCCGGTTCGCCACGGAGGTGCCCCGGAAGAAACCCCTTTACGCCCCCCCTCGCATCGCTACGCTCCCCACCCTGTTTCTCATGGAAAAGGACCGGAAATTGATCATCGCTGGCAACTGGAAATGCAATAAGACCGTTGCCGAGTCCGTCGCGCTTGTGACGGACCTCAAACGCGAACTCGCCACCGTCAAGGAGGTCGACATCGTCGTTTGCCCCGCTTTCACCGCGCTGGATGCCGTCTCCAAGACCGTCATCGAGTCCAACATCCGGTTGGGTGCCCAGAACATGGGCGAGAACGGCTATGGCGCGTTCACCGGCGAAGTCGCCCCTGGCATGCTGCGCGACCTGAGCGTCCGCTACGTCGTCCTCGGGCACTCCGAGCGCCGCCAGTTCCAGCAGGAATCGGACGTGCTCGTCTCCCGCAAGGCGATCGCCGCCCACGCCGCCAACCTGATCCCCATCGTCTGCGTGGGTGAAACCCTGCACGAACGCGAAGCCAGCATCACCGAGCAGGTCGTCGAGAAGCAGGTCCGCGGTTCCCTCGCCGGTCTTTCTCCCGAACAGGTCGAAGCCACCGTGGTGGCCTACGAACCCGTCTGGGCCATCGGCACCGGCAAGACCGCCAGCTCCGCCCAGGCTCAGGAAGTCCACGCTTTCATCCGCCGCGTCATCGTCCAGATGCACGGCGAAGCGATTGCCCGCCGCGTCCGCATCCAGTACGGCGGTTCCGTCAAGGCTTCCAACGCCCGTGAACTCATGAGCCAACCCGATGTCGATGGTGCCCTCGTCGGGGGCGCTTCACTCGAGGCCAAGAGCTTCGTCGATCTCATCCGCAATTCCATCTGATCCGGTCCGGCCCCGCCGTCCCCATTGCTTTCCGCTCATGCAACTCGCCATCAACCTGCTCACCCTGCTGCTCGTGGTCCTCGCCCTGTTCCTGGGGCTGCTGATCCTGCTGCAGCTTCCCAAAAAGGAAGCCGGGATCACCGCCGCCTTCGGTGCTGAATCCACCGCCGCCATCTTCGGCGCTGGCTCCGGCACCGCCCTCACCCAACTCACCCGCTGGGTCGCCACCCTGTTCCTCAGCCTCTGTTTGGTGATCGCCGTCATGACGAGCCGTCATACCACCGCCCGAACCAACAGGATCCGAGAGGTCATCAACACCCCCGCGGCCGCCACCACCCCGATTCCGGCGGCCAATCCGCTCGGCGTCACTCCCGTTCCCCCCGCCCCGGTGCCGTCCACGTCGGCCGCCAACAGCGGCGCGGTGCCCGCCGCTCCGACGTCGGCAGCTCCGACCCCCGCGGTTCCCTCGGCTCCCACGCCCTGATTCCCCGAGCATGCGCCCCTCGGCGCCATTCCAGAACGCCCCGGTCACCATGCCCGGGGCGTTTTTGCTTTTTGGCCGGTGGCTCGCGTCGATCGCCTTCCTGATCCTCTCGCTGGCCGGGATCGGTTGCCGTCCTCTCCCCCCCGCCGATCTGGTCCTCCACAACGGGCGCGAACCCGAGACCATTGATCCCCACCTGCTCACCGGTCAGGCCGACGGACGCATCGGCTCCGCCCTGTTCGAGGGCCTGACCCGATACGATCCCATCACCGGCAATGCCATCCCCGGACTGGCCCAGCGCTGGTCGTTGAGCCCGGATGGCACCACCTACACCTTTACCCTCCGGACCAATGCCTCCTGGTCCACCGGACAGCCCATCACCGCCCACGACGTAGTCTGGTCCTGGCAACGGGCCGTCGATCCACGCACCGCCGCCGACTACGCCAGCCAGTACTTTTACCTGGTCCAGGGAGAAGCCATCTGCAACGGCGAACAGAAGGACCTGACCCAACTCGGCGTCCGCGCCCTCGACTCGCTCACCGTCGAAGTCCGGCTCCAACATCCCACGCCGTTCTTCCTCGAATTGCTCGCCTCCCGCGTCTTCGCCGTGATCCCACGGGCGACGGTCGAGAAGTACGGCGACCAATGGATCCGTTCACCCAACCTCCCCTGCAGCGGCCCCTACACCCTCGTCTCCTGGCGGGTCAATGACCGCATCCGCCTGCGTCGGAATCCCCACTACTGGGACGCCCCCAACGTCCGCTCGGAGGTGGTCGATGTCCTGGCCGGCGATTCCGCCCACACCGCCCTCAACCTGTACCTTGCCGGCGACGTCGATTTCATCATCGACAAGGACATGTTCCCCACCGAACTGGGCGAGGCCCTGCGGGAACGTCCGGATTTCCACCGCTACGACTATCTCGGCACCTACTTCCTCCGCTTCAATTGCACCCGGAAACCCTTCGACGACGTGCGGGTCCGGCAGGCTCTCGCCTTGGTCGTGCAACGCCAGCGCATCGTCCAACGGATCACCCGCATGGGCGAACGTCCAACATCCCATCTGGTGCCCGCCGGCACCGGCGGATACACCCCGCCGTCCGGTCTGGAGGAGGATGTTGCCCGCGCCCGACGGTTGCTGGCCGAGGCTGGCTATCCGGGCGGTGCCGGGTTTCCCCCCTTCGAATACTCCTTCAACGCCGAGACCAAGCTTCACGAGAACATCGCCGTGGAAATCCAGGCCACCCTCCGCGACGCCCTGGGCATCCGCATGGAACTCCGACCGTTGGAATGGAAGAGCTACCTGAACAACATGTCCAAGCTCGACTACGACCTGATGCGAAGCTCGTGGATCGGTGATTACAACGATCCCAACACCTTCCTCGACCTGTTCCTCTCCAACGGCGGCAACAACCGCACCGGATGGCGCGATGCCGATTACGACCGTCTGATCCACGAAGCCAACGCCACCCTGGATCGCACCCGTCGCTTCGCCTTGCTGGCCGAGGCCGAGACCCGACTCCTCCAGGTCGGCGCTCCCATCGTCCCCCTCTTTTCCTACGTCGGCTTCTACGCCCTCGACACCAACCGGATCACCGGTGTCCACGGCAACCTGCTCGACGAACACCCCTTCTGGGCCATCGGCCGCCTCCGCCGATGAACCTGGTCCGACGCCTCCTTTTGATCCCGGTGCTGGTGTGGGTGGTGGCCACGCTCGCCTTCTTCCTGATGCGCGCCGCCCCCGGCGGACCGTTCGACCGCGAACGCGCCCCCGCCTCGAAGGAGGTCGAGGCCGCCCTCAAGGCCCGCTATCACCTCGATGAATCCCTCGGACGCCAGTACCTCCGCTTTCTCGGGGGGTTGGTGCAGGGCGACCTCGGTCCGTCCTTCAAATACCGGCATCACACCGTCAACGACGTCCTCGCCCAGGCGTTGCCGGTGTCGCTGATGCTCGGTTGGCTGGCTTTCGGCACCGCTCTGGGCATCGGCATCCCCACCGGTTTCCTCGGGGCCGTGTACCGCGGTCGCTGGCCCGACTGGGCCGGGAGCCTGTTGGTCCTGATCGGCGTCTGCATCCCCACCTTCGTCCTCGCGCCGATCCTGGTGCTGTTCTTCAGCCTCAAGCTCGGCTGGCTGCCCGTCGCCCTCTGGGGAGCCCTCCCCCAGGCGATCCTTCCCACCTTCGCGCTCGGCCTCTATTTCGCCGCCCGCGTCTCCCGACTCCTCCGCGAAGGTCTCTCGGAGACCCTGCGCGCTCCCTTCATCCTGACCGCCCGATCGAAGGGCCTCGGCGAGTTCCAACTGCTCCGTCGGCATGCGTTGCGTCCTTCGCTTCTCCCGGTCGTCTCCTATTGCGGCCCGATGCTCGCCGACCTGCTCACCGGTTCTTTTGTCATCGAACGGGTGTTCCAGATTCCCGGTACCGGCGCCTTCTTCGTGAACAGCTTTTTCAGCCGCGACTACCCCATGATGGTCGGCCTGGTCATCGTCTATTCCACCCTGCTGCTCCTGCTCAACCTCGCCTCCGATCTCGCCTATCGCTGGCTCGATCCTCGCGTCCGTCATGCCTGAAGCCGCCTCCAACCCCACGCGACGCGCCTGGCGCCGCTTCCTCCGCAACCGCGCCGCTCT
>JBDNHZ010000562.1:0-1940 GCA_041688515.1 Verrucomicrobiota bacterium | reverse complement strand
TAAGGAGGCGGACGTCTGCGGGCTTCGCCTCGTCTGGGATCCGCTTCGTTCCCTCGGCAGCTACCTCGCCGCCCCGTTCGTAGCTGCCGACGTAAGGAGGCGGACGTCTGCGGGCTTCGCGTCGTCTGGGATCCGCCTCGTTCCCTCGGCAGCTACCTCACCGCCCCGTTCGTAGCTGCCGACGTAAGGAGGCGGACGTCTGCGGGCTTCGCGTCGTCTGGGATCCGCCTCGTTCCCTCGGCAGCTACCTCGCCGCCCCGTTCGTAGCTGCCGACGTAAGGAGGCGGACGTCTGCGGGCTTCGGCTCGTCTGGGATCCGCCTCGTTCCCTCGGCAGCTACCTCGCTGCCCCGGGAGGTGCGGCCTACGGCCGGAACACGATCCGGCTCACCGAATCGTTCGTGGTCGCCTTGAACCAGCCGCCGTACTCGATCAGGTAGAGGGCACCATCGGGTCCGAGTCGCATGGCGACGGGACCGCCTGGCAGGGCCTGGGCAAAGGCCTGGGATGCGGCGGGGCGCTGGGTCGCCGGATCGATCGGGGCGAACCGCACCGACTTGCGGTTGTAATCCGAGTAGAAGAGGCCGCCGTGGAACTGGGCAGGGAATTCCCCACTCGACCCGGGCGCGCGATAGATCAGTCCGCCGGTGCACGATCCGCCCTGGCCGCGCAGGTAAGAAAACCAGGGAGTCTCGAATCCCTCGACCCGATTGGTGCGGGTGAGCGTGTCCTTCCCATCGGCGAAGACCCGAGGCCACCCGTTGTTGGCGCCGGGACGGAGACGCAGGACCTTCTCGTGATCGTCCAGTTCGTCGCCGCCGTTCTCGGCCAGCAGGATCCAGCCGGTGATCGGATCCAGGCTGAGTGCCCAGGGCTGGCGATGTCCCCGGGTGAAGACTTCGGGTCGGGCTCCGTCCTTTCCGACGAAGGGGTTGTTGGTCGGTACGGATCCATCCAGGCCAATCCGCATCACCTTGCCGCGGAGGTCGCCGAGGGACTGCGCCCGATTCTCGGGATCGACGCAGTACTGTTTGAGTTCCCAGATCTTGTTGTTGTCGCCGCTGGTGATGTAGAGCGCGCGTTCGCCGGGATGGACGAGGAGACCTCCGCCGACATGCTGGGCTCCTTCATCCCCGGTCCATTCGAGGAGCACTTTTTCGCTGTTGGCAACCAGCTGGGACGACGTCCCGGTGCCGGTGATTTCGAAGCGTACCACCCGGCTCAGATAGCGGCCGGCCGGATGCTGCTTCGCGTGGTGAAAGACGAAGAGGTGCGGCGTGGCCGGGAAGTCCGGATGGAAGGCGAGCCCGTGCAAACCGCGATCCCCGGCGGAATCGGACTCGATGGTGCCGACGCGCCGGGTGTGGCGGGTCTCGGGTTCGAGCCTCCAGAGTTCGCCGGTGCGGGAAGTGATCCAGGCGGCACCATCGGGGGCGAAAGCGAGATCCATGGGCTCCGGGATCTCGGGTCCGGCGAGGATCTCATGGGAAAAACGGGGCGGGAGCTTGGCGTCGGCTAGTCCTCGGACGGAACCGGAGAGGAGCAACAGGGCGAAAAGGGGCGACAGGCAACGACGCATCACGTCCGAGGTTGGTGCGGGATGTCCTGCGTGGCAAACCCCTGTTCCGGCGAGGAAGCCCGCTGGGACGAGCTCTGCGAGTCCCCATCCCTGCGCGCCGAGATTTCGGACTCGTAGAACCCGTCCCTCCGGCAACTGGAGCCTCCGAGGTGGGCGAGGACGCCCGCGGTCCCGGGGAAGACCGCCCCTCAGTGCGGATCGTTGAGGATCTCGGCGAAGGCGGTGTGGACGGCTGCCAGGGCGCGGGAGAGCGCTGCGGTTTCGTCGGTCGAAAGATTGCCCCGGGTTTTGGCCTGAAGCATTTCAAGTTGATCGATGAACACCTTGGCACCTTCGGGTTGGGCGGGTTCGAACTCCCCGGT
>JBDNHZ010000561.1:0-12916 GCA_041688515.1 Verrucomicrobiota bacterium | reverse complement strand
GGTTTTAGGTTCATTCCCGGACTGGGCGTCCCTCTTCCCGGCTTCGCGCCTTCGCGTGAGGAATCCCTTTCTGCAAACATCCGCCTCGTTCCCTCGGCAGCTACGGACGAGGCGGTGCCCCCAGGCCGCTCTCTGCCTCCGGGAGGAAGACCCCCGTCCCGGGGCCCGCGCCCGTTCGAGACTTGGCACTCCACGGCGTTGAACCGACTTGCTAGCGTCGGCGGCATGCTGATCCAAGTGGGTATCGTCACGATTTCGGACCGGGCGTCGCAGGGGGTTTATGAAGACCTCGGGGGCCCGGCTTTGAAGCAGGCGTCGGCCGGATACGGTTGGCAGGTGGTGGCCGAGGAACTGATTCCGGACGACAAGGCCGCCATCCAACGCGCCGTCCGCCAGTGCGCCAACCGGGGAGCCCAGATGGTGCTCACCACGGGCGGCACCGGCGTGGGTCGCCGGGACGTGACCCCGGAGGCGATCCGGGAGATTGCCGATCGGGAACTCCCCGGGTTCGGCGAGGTGATGCGAATGAAGAGCCTTGCCCTGACCCCGAACGCCATCCTCTCCCGCAGTCTCGCGGTGGCGGTGGGGCCGGTGCTCGTCATCTGCCTTCCGGGCAAGCCGGCGGGCGCGGTGGATTGCCTGGGCTTTGTCGCGGCAGCGATTCCCCACACGGTGAAGGTCCTGCAGGAAGTGCCCACCCGTTGCTGACCGGTCAGGGCAAACGGGGCAGGGTTCGGTGTGAAGAGCGCGAATCGACGGGCGGTGCGGACGGCATCGGCACGATCGATTCATGCGACGAGGCGCGACGCGGCTAAGACCCTGCGCCCGGACGGTGAAGTGAGTGACGGGAATCCGACGAGAACATGAAACAAGGCCGAAATTATCCGCTGCTGCTGGTCAGCCAGTACCTGAGCGCGTTTGGGGACAATGCGCTGTTGGCGGTGATCGTGGGGCAGTTGACCCGGATGCAGAAAACGGGGGTGATCACCGAGACGATGTTGCGGGAGCGGAGCGCGCTGTATACGAGCCTGCTGTTCATCCCGTACATCCTTCTCGCCCCGCTCGCCGGGTACTTGAACGACCGCTACGCCAAGACCACCTGGCTGGTCGGCGGCAACGCCGTGAAGCTGTTCGGGACGGCGGTCTGTGCCCTCAGCATCTGGCTCGGATACGTCTGGCAGATGCCCGGATACCTCCTCGTCGGGGTGGGCTCGTGTTTCTACGGTCCGGCCAAGTACGGCATCCTGCCCGAGATCGTTCCCACCGACCGGTTGGTGAAGGCGAATGGAACGGTGGAATTGCTCACCTTGCTGGCCATCATCACCGGGGCGATCGGTGGGGCGGCCATGGTGGACAAGATACCTTTGGCGGGCTGTTACGCCGCGATGCTCGGAGTCTTCGGCCTTTCGATGGTCCTGAATCTGTTCATGGATGCCACCCGCGGGAATGTCTCCATTCAACTGGCCGAGAGCGTTCAGGGCTTCGCTCGGCATGGCTTGGATCTCCTCGGGAATGCGCGACTGGCGCGGATCCTGGTGGGGACGGCCCTGTTCTGGGTCTGTGGCGCGGCGATGAAGATCAACTTCCAGGCCTGGGGCCTGAACGTGCTCGGGTTGCCCGACAATTTGCAGGTTTCCCTCCTCGGCCTGTGGCTGAGCGTCGGGGTGATGGCTGGGAGCGTTTACGCCGGCATGCGGCATGCCGTCGGCGATCTGAGTTGGACCCGGCGTTACGGATTTCTGCTGGTGATCTCCCTGGTGCTGATCGGAGTTGTCGAAATGGTTCCCGCCCTGAAGGTCGTGGTGAAGGTCGGCGGGATAAACCTGTTTCCCTGGGTCATCCTGCTGCTGTCCGGAGCGGGGTTCGCCGCAGGGTTGTTTCTCATCCCGCTCAACGCCGCGCTCCAGTCGGAGTCGGATCCCAACAAGCTCGGCAAGACGATCGCGGTCCAGAACCTGATGGACAACGTCGGGATGATGCTCGCCGGCGGTCTGGTGACCTTGTGCGTGAAGTCCGAACAGTGGTTCGCCATCCCCATCAGCGCCGGTCAGGTCTTCTTCGTGCTGTCCGGATTGATCCTGCTGGTGCTGGTCTGGCTGCGGTTCCCGAAGGCCTCCCGTCCCTGATTCTCCCATGAAGCTGATCCTGCGACTGATCCTCCGAGTCTGGTTTCGATTCCGTGCTTTCAACACCGAGGTGCTGACGGCTCCGGGACCGGTCCTGCTGATCCCGAATCATGTCTCGTGGCTGGACTGGGCCTTTCTGGCCGCGCTGCTCGACGACGACTGGAAGTTCGTGACCAGTTCCACGACGGCGGGTGCCTCCTGGTTGCATCGCAAGTTCATGGTGAATCACCGGACCTTTCCGGTGGACCCCAGTTCCCCGTACGCCGCCAAGCGGATGGCGGAGTTCCTGGCCGGTGGCGGGCGTCTGGTGTTGTTCGCCGAAGGGCGCATCTCGCTCACCGGAGTGATGATGAAGCTCTATGACGGCACCGGCTTCCTCCTGCACAAGACCCATGCCCGGGTGATCTGCTGTCACCTGCGCGGTGCCGTCCGCGTGCCGTTCGTCCGGCACACCGGTTGGACCCAGTGGTTTCCCACGGTGACGGCGCACTTCACTCCCTTGCTGGACGCGCCGCGCCTGGAAGGCGTCTCGAACACGGTGGCGCGACGGCGCCTGACCCAGTGGTTGCGCGATCGGATGCTGGAGCAGCAGTACGAGGTCGAGATGGAGATGGGACCGAGCCACGTCCTGACGGCCGTGGCCGAGACGGCCTCCAACCTCCCGAGGAAGAAAGTGCTCGAAGATGTCACGTTCCAGCCGTTGACCTTTCGCCGGCTGATGACCGGCGTGGAGGTGCTGGCCACGCGTTGGCGGGAATTGCTGGGCAAGACGCCGGAAGGCGGGCGCGTCGGGGTTCTGTTGCCCAACGTCAACGCCGTGCCGGTGACCCTGCTCAGCCTGTGGGCGGTCGGCCGGGTTCCTGCGGTCCTCAACTTCTCCACCGGCATTCCGGTCATGAAGATCTGCCTCGAACTGGCCGCCGTGAAACAGGTGATCACCTCCCGGGCGTTTCTGGAGAAGGCCAAACTGGACCTCGCTCCGCTGGTCGCTGCGGGGATCGAATTGATCTTCCTGGAAGAAGTGCGGGCGGGCGTGGGCGGTGGGACGAAGCTGACCCGATTGCTGGCGAACACCGTGAGTTGCGGCGGGGCCTATCGCCGGTTGACCGCCACTCCCGACCAGGCTGCTGTCATCCTGTTCACCTCGGGTTCGGAAGGCGTTCCCAAGGGCGTTGAACTGACCCATCGCAACCTTCTGGCCAACATCCGTCAGATCACGGCGCACCTCGACGTGACCGACAGCGAACGCTTCTTCAACGCCATGCCGTTGTTCCACAGCTTCGGCCTCACTACCTGCACCCTCTTCCCGCTGGTGCAGGGCTTCTACATTTTCCTCTATCCGTCGCCCCTCCACTATCGCGCCGTGCCGGCCGTGATCTACGACAAGGCCTGCACCGTCGTGGTGGGAACCAACACGTTTCTCAACGGCTACGCGCGCAAGGCGCACCCGTACGATTTCAACTCGGTGAAGTTCCTCGTCGCCGGTGCCGAGAAGCTCCAGGAGGCCACCGTCAACACCTGGGCCCGCCAGTTCGGTGTCCGAATCCTCGAAGGCTACGGTGCCACCGAATGCAGTCCGGTCCTGTGCGCCAATTCCCGCGTCGAACCGCGCTTCGGTTCGGTCGGACGTTTCCTTCCCGGGATCGGGCATCGGTTGGAGCGGGTGGAGGGCATCGAGATCGGCGGACGCCTGCAAGTGCGCGGAGCCAACGTGATGCGGGGGTACCTCAATGCCGATGCCAACGCGAAGTTCCAGGAGTTGGGCGGATGGTATGACACCGGTGATCTCGCACGGGTGGACGAGGACGGGTTCGTGTTCCTGCTCGGTCGGCTCAAGCGCTTTGCCAAGATCAGCGGGGAAATGGTCAGCCTGACCGCGGTGGAAGATGCCTTCGCCGGGGCCTTTCCCCAGTATGGCCTCCGCTGCGAGGTCGCTGTGGTGGCGGTGCCGTGCGAGGACAAGGGGGAGCGGTTGATCGCCGTCACCAACGAACCCCGCATCACCCTGAACGATCTCCGCGAGATCATCCGGACCAAGGGTCTCACCAACCTCTCCGTGCCGCGTGACATTCAGACCGTACGGGAGATCCCGAAACTCGGCACCGGCAAGACCAACCACCGCGAGCTGATGGCGCTGGTGCAGGTTTCCAAGTCGGAATGATCCCATCGAACGGGGGGCCACCGAATCCCTCCTGATGATCGGCCGGACCGGGCGATCACGAGCCCGGCGAGTTCGCGCTCCCTGCCTTGAGATCGGCAAAACTTTCCCGGAAGGCGCGGACGATGGGGGAACGGTCGGATCGGCGCCAGGCGAGGACGGTCTGCACCGGTGGGACTGGTCCGGGGAGCTCCCGGTAGACCAGTCCAGGACGTTTGATCTCGGCGAGGGTGGCGGTGGTGGGTGCGATGCCGAATCCGGCCGAGATCAGCCACATCTTGGTCTGCACGTCGTTGGCATACTGCGCCGCGCGGGGCGTCGCTCCCGCCTGGGCACAGGCGGCCAGGAAGGCGTCGTAATACCCGTGCTGCACGGTCGGATGGATCAGGACCAGGGCTTCCCCGTGAAAATCGGCCCAGGTCAACTGCGGCTGTCGTGTCAGGCGATGGTCGGCCGGCATGGCCAGGATCTGGGGGGATTCCTCGACGAACCGGCATTCAAGGTCGGGGAACCCGACCGGCGGCCGCAGCAACCCGACGTCGAGTTCGTCCTCCCGGAGTCGTCGCATCTGTTCCAGGCTGACCAGGTCGAAGAGCGAGGGTTGCACGCCGGGAAAGCGTTGCTGGAATCCACGGAGGATCCCGGCGAGCCAGGCGTTGGCCGAGGGCGCAATGATGCCGATGCGCAGCGTTCCCACGAGACCCTGTCCGGCCTGACGCGCCCGCTGTTCGGCCTGGTCAATGACGCCACGGTGGAGATCGAGAACATCCATCGTCAGATGACGTTCGGGAAAGCCCTTGAAACGGCGATCCTCGACGGGGCGCAGGAGATCGCCCTTCCGGCCTTCGTCAGCACCTTCTGCATCTGCATTGTTTTCGTTCCGATGTTTTTCCTTACCGGGGTTGCCCGGCATCTCTTCGTGCCGTTGGCCGAAGCGGTGGTGTTCGCGATGATCGCCAGTGATGTGCTGAGTCGGACGCTGATCCCAACCCTGGTGCTGTGGTTCTATCGGAATGTTCAACCCGGCCACGGCGCGCCCGAGGAAGAGCCCGATGCGGACTGGCAGACGGGCGGAACGAGGGTGCGCCGTCGGGAGGCGACCGGATCGATCTGGATGCGTCCGTTCGCGGCCATCCACCGGCGATTCGAGGCGGGTTTTGGTCGGTTTCGTGTGGGCTACCGGGAACTGCTCGCCACCCTGTTGAACCATCAACGGGCCTTCGCCGTGACCTTCCTTCTCCTGTGCGGGGCGTCCGCGCGAGTTGGCCAACACGCTGCTCTTCCGGGCCGATGGTCCCACCGTCGCCCGGGTCAATCCGGCGCAGCGCGTGGAGTTGCGTCGGGTTCATCTCGGGCGCGATCTCGGGGCCGCCGTCGAGATCATCGATGGCGTGGAGACGACGGATCGATTGATCCTCAATCCCTCCGATTCCATCACGGAAGGGACGGAGGTCCGGGTGATGGAAGCCGAACGAAAGCCGTAAGCTCTGTCATCCAAAACGGGAAATCGCCTACCGGGTGCAGTCCGAGGCAGGTGAGGCAAACACCGTGATCTTGCAGAAGAAGGCCGCTGCGACGATTCACGACGCCGCCTGGACCGACAACATCCGGCGATAGCGCGGGACTGCCCGGGCGCTTGAGCGGACGCATTCTCGGAGGGACGAGTTCTACGAGTTCCCAATTCCCGGCGTGCGGAGATTCGGACTCGCGGAGCTCATCCAGGAAAGAAGTGGTCCCGCCAGGCGGGACCGCGCTTCCAGGAGGGGCAGGGTCAGGATCCAGATTCTCCCGCATCGGGCGAGGCGCGCATCTTGACACTGCCCCCGCCCGACTGGGATCCGCCCACTCACGTCGGCAGAGACGGCGCGAGGAGGTAGCTGACGAGGGAACGAGGCGGATCGTAGACGAGACGAAGCACGCAAACGTCCGCCTCCTCACGTCGGCAGCTACCCGAGCTCGTGTCGCAGCCCAACGGATCTGGGGCAGAGTCCACCCGCTGCTCCGGCTCTCGATCGCCAAGTTCGGCGTTGACGGTGGGAGTCCGGGAGACACACCGTTTTGAATCAGCCTGAAGTTCCACCACCTCCTATCCATCCGGGTCCATCCGGCCCATTTTTCCTGTGAACTACACCTACACCAAGGTCGAGAAGACGAACTGGATCCTCTACATCCTGAACATGACCGGATGGGAAGCGGGCTACGGAACCGTGTACGAGGAGGTCCACATCATCATGCCGAAGGCCTTCTCCGAGACCGGATCCTATGCGGACATGGCGGCCTGTCCGCACATCACCATGGTGGACAAGAAGGGGTGGACCTATCACCGCTACGAAAGCAGCGGCAGGAAGTACCAGGAGAAGAACCGCCTGGTGAAGAAGGGGTCCACCTCCTATTCCAGCGCCGTCTATCCCGCGACCAGCAGTGAGAACAACCTCGTGAAGCTGATCGCAGCGGACATCGGCACCATGACCCGTCCGTGAGCACCCCTGGTCGGGCCGGGATGTTTGTTCCCTTGCGTGTACCTGCCGGGGTCCCTTGACTCCGCGCTCCTCCCGGGGCGGAGGTGAGATCACGTGCGACACGGACCAAGCAAGACCGGCTATTACGTTCTGGAGGGGTTGAACTCCTTCGCGACGGCCTATTTTTTCAATTACGTCCTCCAGCGCCTGAAGCGCGAGCTGGGGTTCAGCGACCTGGAGACCCTGTTGCTGTGCGCGTTTCACGGGCTGATCTACATCCCGGCGTCGATCTACGGCGGACGCTTCGGCCAGCGCTTCGGCTACTTCCGTTCCTTGCACGTGGGATTCTCTGGTCAGTTGGCCGGGGTTGTCCTCGCTGGACTGGTCCCGGCCGTCTGGGCCCAGGTCGCCGGGGTGGCGATCTGGACGGCTTCCATGAGCTTTGTCTGGCCCATGCTGGAAGCCCTGGTCAGCGAGCATGAGCCGCGCGAACGGCTGTCGAACCGGGTCGGATTGTACAATGTCGTCTGGGCGGCGACGGCGGCGGTCGGGGTGTTCGCCGGAGGCACCCTCTACAAGGTTCTGGGTGCCGCGAGCCTGTATTGGTTGCCGGCGCTGGTGCACGGACTGCAATGGCTGGCGTTGCCTGGGTTGCAACGGCGTCACGATGTGTGGGTGATTGCTGGGAACGACCCCGTCCCTGTGGTGGGGATCGCGGAGGGGAAGGCCGATGGAATTTCATCGCCGGCGATCGGAATTGAATCCGGGCCCGCTTACTTCAAACGGCTCGGCTGGATCGGGAATCCGTTCAACTACATGGCGATCAACACCGTGCTCGCCATCGTGCCTTCCCTCTCGGTCCGGCTCGGCCTCGGCGTGGATCGCATGGGTTGGTTGATGTCGGTGTGGTTCGTGGCGCGGGCGTTGTCCTTCTTCATCCTGTGGCACTGGCGGGGATGGCACTACCGCTTCGGATGGTTTGCCGGGGGATTGCTCCTGCTCCTGGCGGGGTTTGTGGGAGTGGTGCTGGCCCCGTCGCTCGGGGTGTTGATCCTGTCCCAGGTGGCGCTGGGATGGGCCAGCGCGGTGCTCTATTCCTCCTCGTTGCTCTACTCGATGGATGGATCCGAGACCAAAGGGGAACATGGCGGGATCCACGAGGCCTTCATCGGGTGCGGCATCTTCGCCGGTCCCGCCGTGAGCGCACTGGCCGTGTGGGCGACGGGAAGCGATACCTCGCCGGCCTGGGCCGTCGGAATCTTCCTCTTCGCCGGGTTTGGCGCAGCTTTAGTGGTCAAGGGACGTTCAAAGCAACCATGAAACTGGATCATCCACCGCTGGTTGAGCTGCTTCAGCGGGCTTACTCCGCCGAGAGGGCGGCGGCACTGGCTTACGTGGGGCACGCCTCCTCACTGAAAGATCCCAAGGCCAGGGCCGCGGTGAATCAGATCGAGACGGATGAATGGAATCACCGGAGGCATGTCCTCGGCCTGATGCAGCAGTACGGGGTGCCGATTTCGCGCGCTTACGAATGGCGATTCTACCTCCTCGGGAAGCTGATTTCATGGAGCTGCCATGGGATCGGTTGGTTCATGCCGTATTACTTCGCCGGAAAGCTCGAGAGCGGAAACGTGTGCGAATACTTCCTGGCGATGCGCCATTTTCAATCGCTCGGGATCCGGGACCATGACGCCCTCCTGTACGAGATGGGCATGAAGGAAAAGGAGCATGAGGTTTTTTTCCTCGCGCAGATCCAGACGAGCCGATTTCTGCCCCTTTTCGAGCGGGTCTTCGGGTGGGGAGTTCATGCCAGCCAGAACGATGTCGATGCGGAGGCAAGGCTCTCCGTCGAGGAATCAAACCAGTATTGCCGGAGATCCGATGGCCCTCCGCGGAGCCATCCCGGTCGGGAAGTCCCGGAGCCCATCGAACCCAAGCCGAAGTGAGGTCGGCCCCGGGACCCCGGGCTAGTGGCTCCCATCCCTCCGGGATGAAGGCCTCCCTCCTGGGATCGCGGGCGTCCTCGCCCGCTGTTTCCTCCTGGCCCCCCGCCCGAAAGTGCGCCTCGTTACCTCGGCACCTACCACGGGACTCACCCCCACGCCGGCGCGAAGAAGATTCTCCATTGGTCCGGACTCTGATACGGTCCCCGGCTCTCGGTCATGGCTGAAACTCTCATTGCGGCGCGCGAAATCGTCCTGAAACACAACACCCGGGTCCTTCTGGACCGGGCGGCGCTGGCCTTGTGCACCGGCGATCGTGTGGGGTTGGTGGGACGCAACGGATCAGGCAAATCCACCTTCCTCAAGATCCTGTTCGGGGATGTGATGCCGGACTCGGGCGAGGTGATCCGCGCGCGGGATCTGGTGATCGGCTATCTGCCGCAGGAGTTCACCCTCGATCCGGCGCTGACGGTCGGGGAGAACGTCCGGAACGGCGCGCAACATGTGCTGAAACTGATCGAGGAATTCGAGACGTTGCCCGGCCATTCCAACCGCCACGATTACCTCGAGGAACGCATCCAGCATTTCGACGGCTGGAACCTCGATCACCGGATCAAGTCGGCCATCAGCGAACTGGGTTGTCCTCCGGCCGATTCGCCCGTCACCAAGCTGTCGGGCGGTGAGAAGCGTCGCGTGGCCCTCGCCCGGGCGCTGGTGTCCCAGCCGGATGTCCTCATCCTCGACGAGCCCACCAACCACTTGGATACCGAGAGCATCGGGTGGTTGACCGATTACCTGAAGGTGTACCCGGGCGCGATGCTGGTGGTGACGCATGACCGTCACTTCCTGGACGAGGTGGCCAACGGCATCGTCGAACTGCGTAACGGCGTGTTCGAGCGCTACGAAGGCGGCTACACCGAGTACCTGGTGGCGCGGTCGGAGAAGCTGGCGTCAGAAGAACTCGTCGAGCACAAGCGCCAGATGTTCCTGCGTCGCGAGATCGATTGGGTGCGTCGGCGGCCCAAGGCCCAGACCAGCAAATCCAAGGTGCGTCTCGACAAATTCTACGAGGTGCAGGAAGACGCGCCGCCGCCCGAGGAGGGCGAACTCGACCTGATCGTTCCGCCGCCCCCGCAGTTGGGGAATCGCGTGGTGGAACTGGAAGACGTCGGCCTGGAGTTTGGCGGACGACGCCTGTTCTCCGGTTTGTCGCTCCAGTTCGCCGGCGGAACGCGGGTGGGGGTGACCGGCCGCAATGGTCTGGGAAAGACCTCGCTGTTGCGGGTCATCCTGGGACAGGCGCCGCCGTCGGAGGGCGAGGTCCGGATCGGTTCGCTGACCAAATTCAATTACGTGGATCAGAGCCGACTGCAATTGCGCGAGGACAAGACGGCCCTCGAAGAGGTGAGCGACGGGACGGAATGGGTGCAATGGGGGGACTCCAAGTTGTCGCTGCGGGGGTATCTCCGGCGATTCCTGTTCACCGATGATCGGCTGACCACGCCGGTCCGGCTCATGAGCGGCGGCGAACGAAGCCGGTTGTTGCTGGCGCGGATCTTGAAGCAGGGCGGCAATTTCCTGGTGCTGGACGAGCCGACGAACGACCTGGATCTGCCGACGCTCCGGGTGCTGGAGGAGGCGCTGGTCAGTTTTCCCGGGTGCGTGCTGGTGGTGAGTCACGACCGGTATTTCCTGAACCGGGTCTGCACCGACATTGTGGCCTTCGAAGGCGAGGGCCGCGTGGTCACCAGTGCGGGCAACTACGATTACTATCTGGAGAAGAAGAAGCGTGTCGCGGCCGAGGCGGCGGCATGGGTGACGGCGGCCGCTGCGGCCGCCCGGCCCGGGGCCAAATCCGGGGCCAAACCCGGGGCCACGACCGCGACTCCTGCGGCCCCTGCCGCGGTGAAGGGACGCAAGCTGACCTACAAGGAACAGCGTGAACTGGACGGCATCGAAGCCGCGATCCTGGCGGCGGAGGGCAAGGTTGCCGAGCTGGAGGCGCGGCTCGCGGATCCCGGGTTCCACAAGACGGCGGGTGCGCGGGGCTCCCAGTTCATGGCGGAACTCGATGCCGCCCGGGCCGACGTGGCGAAGATGTACGCACGGTGGGAAGAGTTGGGCGCGCGGGTGTAGCGACACCCAGACCAAAACAGCGAGCATCCCATTCTCGCATCCGGCCCCGGCCAGGGGCACCTTCGTTCCGTGGATACACGTCGGGTGATGGTCACAGGAGGGGCGGGCTTCATCGGGTCGCACCTGGTCGAGCGGTTGTTGGCCGCGGGCGATCGGGTGCTGGTCGTGGACGATGTCTCGACGGGTACCTGGACCAACCTTGCCGGCGTGGCGGCCCATCCGGCACTGGAACGGATCGAATCAACCGTGTCCGGCTGGTCCGGTCTGGAGGAGTCGGTGGCCGGGGCCAAGGCGGTGTTTCATCTGGCGGCGGCCGTCGGGGTGGAGTTGGTGGTGAACGCACCGCGGCAGACCATCGAGACCAACCTGCGGGAGACGGAGGCCGTGCTGGACGCTGCTTCCGTCGCGCGGACGCCCGTGGTCTTCACCTCGACGTCCGAGGTTTACGGCAAGAGCGACAAACCCTGGTTCTCCGAGGAAGACGATCTGCTGATCGGCCCACCGACGTTGAGCCGATGGAGTTACGCGTGCAGCAAGCTCCTCGACGAGTTCCTCGCCCTCGCCTGTCACGGCGAACGGGGGGTTCCCGTGGTGATTGCCCGCCTCTTCAACATCGTCGGTCCGCGTCAGTCCGGCCGTCATGGAATGGTGTTGCCTCGGTTCATCGCTGCGGCGAAGGCCGGGGAACCCCTTCGGGTCTTCGGCGACGGACGTCAGACCCGCTGCCTCTGTCACGTGGACGATTGCGTGGAATCGCTCCTCCGATTGTGGCGGTGTCCCGCCGCCGTGGGACAGATCGTCAACATCGGTCACGACGAAGAGGTCTCGATTCTCGAACTGGCTGGAATGGTGGTCGAAGCTTCGGGTTCTTCCTCGTCGCTGGAGCGGATCCCGTACGCGGCCGCCTACAGTCAGGGCTTTCAGGACATGCCCCGGCGACGTCCGGACCTGCGGAAGCTCGAACGTCTGACCGGATTCCGTCCGCAGGCCAATGCCCGCGAGGTGGTGCGCCGAGTGGTGGCGGCGGCCGCCTAGCTCCTCCGGAGGGACGAGCTCCGGAGGGACTCCTCCGGAGGGACGAGCTCCGCGAGTCCGAAAATTCGCTCGGGAATGATGGGGACTCGTGGAACTCGTTCCTCCGATCCTCGTTCCTCCGAAACGGGCGTCGATGCGCCGGGCTCTGCGCCTAATAGCTTCCCGTTCCTGCCGACAACCCCTGCACGATGGCGATCCCGGCGCTGGTGCCCAGTCGGGTGGCTCCGGCCTCGATCATGGCCAAGGCGGTGGCGGTGTCGCGGATGCCGCCGCTCGCCTTCACCCCGATCTTGGGTCCGACGCATTCCCGCAGGAGACGGACATCATCGAGGGTGGCACCGCCGGAGCTGAATCCGGTGGAGGTCTTCACCATGCGTGCGCCGGCTTCCACCGCGAGGGAACAGGCAAGTCGCTTCTGGGCGTCATTGAGAAGGCAGGTCTCCAGAATGACCTTCACGGGGACCGTCTGGGCGGCCTCGATGACGTCGCGGATTTCTCGGAACACATAGCGGTCATCGCCGTCGCGCAGGCGACCGAGGTTGAGGACCAGATCAATTTCCTGGGCACCCAGATCGATGAGGGTCTCGGTCTCGAACCGCTTGGCATCGGAGTCGGTGGCACCCAAGGGGAAGCCGACGACGGCAGCGACGTAGATCCCGGAGTCTTCCAGACGCGAAGACGCGAGAGCGACCCGGGAGCCATTGACGCAGACCGCGAAGAACTGGTGTTCACGGGCCTCGGCACAGAGACGTTCGATGTCCGCCGCCGTGGCATCCGGTTTCAAAAGGGTATGGTCGATGTAACGGGCGAGATCCGGTGCGCTGAGCGACATCCAGCGAAGATGAGCGGGGACGCGTCCGAATGGAAGTCAGAGTCTCCTGACGTCGCCTCCTACGGGTAGGCGACGAGGTGACGAGGTTCATTTCAATCGGGCGGGGAACGTGCGTGGGCCGGGGTGCGCTCGAATGGAAGTCAGAGTCTCCTGACGTCGTCTCCTACGGGTAGGCGACGAGGTGACGAGGCTCACTTCAATCGGGCGGGGAACGCGCGCAGGCCGGG
>JBDNHZ010000077.1:0-5068 GCA_041688515.1 Verrucomicrobiota bacterium | reverse complement strand
TGGTGCGGTTCAGCGACGGGCAGTTGCCCGTCAGTTCAAACCAGTTCCGCCTATCGAAGGAAGTGGAGCTCCGCTTTGTCAGCGGCGACGGCACGGTGCCCATTGCCAGCCTGGCCCGCGGGGCTGGATCGGCGATCGATTTCAATGCGCCGCATGCGAAGGTGCATTCGATCGTTGCCGGGTTCGGCGAGTCGGAGAGCGGACACAATCCGATGCTCAACACGCCGCAGTTCTTCCGTCTGTTCAGCGACCTCATCACCGGGCGCGCGGTGGATCACCTGACGGTCCAGATCTCGGCTCCGATCGAGCCGGCCGAAGGTTCGACGGGGCTCTTCAACTTCTCGGCATCCGGTGCGGGCCCGGGCGCGGGTGAACTCAGTTGGGTGGTGGATTACGGCGACGGCACGGTGGAACTCTACCGCGGTGCGGCCGCGGGTTCGCAGACTCAGCAGCATCGATATCGTCAGAGCGGCACCTACACGGTTTCGGTGGGAGTGACGACCGACAAGACCGACTCGGAACGGGCGCGGGTGACCGGCTTCAAATCCACCCAGGTGACGGTGCGCAACGTCGCGCCGACGGTCGTTCTGGAAGGAATGCCGACGACCGCGAGCGCGGGCGACACGGTGCTGGTATCGGCGCGGGTGACCGATCCGGGGACGGAAGACTCGTTCAGTTACCGCTGGACCCTGCCGGAATCACGGATCGAAGGACGCCATCAGTTCGTGGTGCCGGTGACCTTTGGACGTCCGGGAACCCAGACGGTGAAGGTGGAGGTCGAGGATCAGGACGGTGGCATCGGGACCGCCACGGCTTCGGTGACGGTGCAACCGACGGCACCGTTGGTGGGCCCGGGTTTCGCGGATCACGCGCGGCTGCCGCGGAGTGCGCGGCCGCAATCGCTCCCGGGGTTTGAAGGAGGTCAGCCGGAGATCCTGGTCCGCATCGTCGGGGTGGCGCCGATCGGCGAGCCGACCCTGGAGACGGCGGCGTTGATCGTGCAGAACCAGCGCGGGGTTCCGGCCCTGGTGGACCAGGCGTTGGACCTGTCGCGGATGGTGGAGGTCACGGCGTTGCCGCTGGGGGCGGATCCCTCGGTGTTGCTCGGGGCAGCGACCGAGAGCCTCGATGCCATCCGCACGTCACGCGACCGGTTCGTGGGCAAGTTCGCCCGGGACGTGGAGATGATCCGCGAGGTCCGCGAGCGCACGACCACGGTGCCCCTGATCGGCGCGCTGGCGGGGTTGCTGGGTCAGGATTTGTCGGTGAAGACGACCGTCGTGGCAGGCCTGCCGACCAACCGTCCGTGGATGATGGACGTGCTCTATCTCAAAGGGGGCGAAGTCCAGCGGTTGACGCGCTGGTCCAACTCGATCGCGTCGGGAGTGGGCTTCCGGCTCCGGTGGAACTGGGTGACCGAGCAGGGTCAGGTCGAGATGGTCGCCAGTGACGGAACGCTTGGCCCCCTGATCGAGGCGGCGGCCCTTTCGAACTTGTTGCCCTTGTTCGACACGGCCAACCCGGCGATGGCCGCGGATCGCCTCGGACCGGCCGTGGCGGGCGTGCTGAATCCCGCGACGGATCAGATTGATCTGCTGGCCCGCGACAACTTCACGGCGTCGGGCAAGCTGCGCCTGTACCTCGCTTTTGATGCGAACGAGAACGGGCGTCTCGACGACGACATCTTCTACGAGATGACCACCAACCGGGTGGATCGCAGCCGACTCACGGCGCGGCCCTTTGCCATCCTCAGCCAGGATGAACAGGGCAACATCGGCGACCTGGATCCGTTCGTGCCGGTGCGGACGCAGAACTTTCTGCTGGGCGACACGGAGCTGCCGGAACCCCAGCGGTATCGTGCCCGATTGAACGCGGTGCGCGAGGCGGTGCGTGGTGCGGTCAGCGAAGGGTTGTCGGATGCGTTGACGCAGAAGTTCCTGTTGGATCCGGCGCACCTGTGGGTCTTCGAGCAGGGATCGGGCGCGGGACTGTGGCGGAGTGAAAACCTGGATGCGGTGGTGCAGGCCTGCAATCGCAACTACATCCCGGGCAAGAGCGACAACGACTACGAATTGTTCCTCCCGGCGTCGCTCGGTCAGAACCTGAACTTCAATCCCGCCGGGCGTGCCGCCTTCGTGGCGCAGGGACCCTTGCGGGATGAGACCCTCATCGGCGACTGGTATTTCCTGACGCCTCTTGGACTGGATGAAGGCGGCGCGTTGACGGACGACTCCGGCGCGGTGGTGCGCTGGTTGTACCGCCTGCCGCAGGGGTCGGCGCTCTCGGATGGAGCGGTCGAGTTCGAGGTGGCGAAGGTCGGACCGGGGCAGCCGCTGTCGGCCGGGTTCTCTGCGCCCTTCACGCCGGCGGAGGTGATCGCCCAGGTGATGCGCGCGAAGGTTCGGGACGTGCCGGCACGGGCGCGGCTGCTTCCCGACACGACTTTCTACGCCGAGCGCCGGGAACATTTCATGTTTGGCCAGGCGCACCTGGCCCGCCCGCAGGCGGCGGGGGACGACACCTTGGGCGACGCGGGCATGGGCCGGCAGATGCTGTTGTTGAAGTGGGTGCTGGAAGGGGCGTTCGTGACGGCTCCCTCCACGCCCGGATTGAATGCGAGCCTGCCGCTGGCACCGACGGCGTTCCTCGACGCCATCCATGGCAACTGGGTCACGGCCGGCGTGCCATTGGCCGAGGGATATGAATGGGGAGTGTTCCAGGAGTACGCGGCCCTGGCGGCCCGACCGGGAGTGCGTGCGGCGCTGCGTTTCGGCACGCCCGAGGCTCCGGTGCTGAGGCGGTTTGCCGATGATGCCATCGCCGCGCAGGAACGTGGGAAAATCAAGAAGCTGGGCAAGTCGGCCATCCGCGCGGCGCTGGCGCGCCTGGCTGGCGATCCCGAGTTGCGCGGCGCGCTCAACGACATCTCGCCCACGGCCTATCGGGAGCGCGGATTGCAGAGCTTCGAGGAGTACATCCTCGCGACCATCCGCGGCAGTGAGAAGGCGCGGCAGGCATTCGGCCGGTTGGTGGAGGATCTCGATGACGTGACCGAGACGCCGGACCTGGGCGACTGGCTCCGGGCCAAGCAGGGGCATGACGAAGGCTATGTGCAATTGCTGCTGGCCGACCCGGCGATCCACCGCCGCTATGTTGCTGCCACCTTCGATTTCCTCCGGCGCACGGTGCAGGCACCCACGCAACCGCATCACGAGGCGTTCATCCAGAGCCTGATCGCCGCGGGAAGGACGGATGAACTCGCGCTCCGTCTTTCGAACCTGCATCGGGTGGTGAACGGCGCGCCCGGCCAGCCTGGGATCCGCGAACTGGCCCGTGCACTCCGTCTCGATGTGGACCTCCCGGTCGAAGTCTCTTCCTGGGGTCCCGGTGGTTTCACCGGGGTCGATGTGCAGCTTCGCGATGCCGACGGCGAGGGCGCGGGCGGATCGGGTCCGGCACCGCGGCGCGCGGCGCGTCCGCTGCTGGATGCGACGTTGGGAACGGGAATTGTGCTGACGGCGTTTGAAGAGGAAGCGTTGGGCAATGAATCCGGGGAAGCACTCGCGGTGGTGAGCGAAGAGGGAATCCCGACGCTCGAAGGCGAGCCGGTGGTGGAAATGACCCTGGAGGGAAATCCGGTGCAGGCATCGAAGCAAGATGATGCCTTCGCGGTGACGATGGAACGGATGCCGGTGGGTGAGCCCGTCGTGGCTCCGAACCCGTTCTTCACCCTGTTCGTGGCGGGCCCCAATCGCACTACCGCGATGCTGGATGACTGGCCGGCCACCGGCACCCGCCCGCGTTCGCCAGCGACGACGATCGGCCTGGCGGATCGCATCGAGGTGTTTCTGCTCGGGTCGCCGCGCCTGACCGGATTGGAGGCGGAGTTCTCCTCCGAGTCCTCGCCCAATCGGATTCGGCGTCCGCTGCTGGAGACGCAGGCGGGCTCCGGCCTTTACGAGATCGCTCCGGGACAGACCCCGGTGCGTCTGACGCTCAGTCGGACGGATCCGGCCCGGCTGTTTGTCCCGGACGAAAACCTGATCCGGGTGAAGGTCACGGGACCGTCGATGCCGGCGGGCGGATTGATCGAGGAAGTGATGGTGGACGCGGCGGAACTGGCGATTGCGACGGTGAAACACGAGGATCGGGGACCGGAGTTGAAACCGCGTTTCGACTATCGGGATCTGCTGACGGGATCGCCGCTGGGACCGCGCATGTTCCTTCAGGGCTTCCTCGAATTTGATGACAACGTGGCGGCGGTGGTGAACAACGGCGACAATGCGATGCGGCGGATGTTGCAGAACTTCGCCGGCCCCCAGTTTCCGGACAGCGGAGAGGCAGACTGGTTGTACGTGCACGCCCATGGATCGAAGGACGGTCGGATCCTGGATCACAATCAGATCAACAATGCTCCTGCCGGTCGGATCCTGGCACCGGTCACCGACCTGGCGGACGAGCGCCGTTGGAGCAGGGACGCCGACTTTTTCATCTCCGAGGCGTGTTCGATCCTCAACCCAGGCATCGACAGGAATGGCGACCCCATCACGGATGAGGTGGCGGGAAGGGTCAATTGGGAGCTCGTGATGCGGAGCAGTCCGCGTCCGATCCATGCGGTGCTGGGCTTCATCTTTGCCAAGGTCGCCAGTCGCAAAGACACCCGTACCTTCATCGACGCCATGCAGAAGGGACAGGAGATCGGGCTCTCCTGGTTCCGGTCCATGGACGGCGTCCAACGCGAATGGGGGATCCTGTACTTCGTCGGGACCGAACCGGATTCGCTGTACCGCATGACGCAGGACCGGGGGCCTCAGGAACCGATCGACTTCATCGCCTATCGGGGAACGGTGGGCGACGATCTCGGCGATGATCTGGACGAGGCGGTTGCGGCTCATGAGCTCTGGCGCGGGCTGTGGGCTCCGGCGGGGTTCGCGGCGGGACCGGAGCTTCCGGGGAGCCTGCCGGCGTGGCGCGGGGCGCGCTGGAATCCGGGTTTGAATCCCGGTTCGGGCGAGCGTTACCGGATCCGCGATCTCGGTGGCGTCCTGGAGTTCGGCCAACCCAGCCT
>JBDNHZ010000560.1:0-6413 GCA_041688515.1 Verrucomicrobiota bacterium | reverse complement strand
GAGTTGGAGTCGAGGGACAGAACCGCCCCTGAATGAGCGATCACACTTTGCAAAGTGTGATCGCGACACGTCAGTAGTCCGGAGGGGCTCTCCGGTGGAGGAGCACGGCATCATCGCTCCGGCTGTCAAAGCGGGCAGGGCTCCCGTTTGGCGAAGGGATGGTCTGGGCGTTTCTTGACGCATCGGTAGGAGCCGGAGCGCCAGTTCGCGCGGCGGCGGCCCTGAGACGCTGCCATCTCCGAGGTGGGTTGCTTCCCCTCGCGGGCGCGTTCGGCAGCAGATGCTCTGGTTGACCCGACCGGCAAGGTTGTCGCGATGAAGGTCCGTCTGGTAGTCGAAGGGGTCGTGTTGCGACAGGATCTCCTCGATGAGAATGGAGCAGGACGGATCAGGCATCGGGATTCTTGCGACGTTGGGTCGCCGCCAAAAACAGAGGGAGGTCGGCCATGCGCTTGCAGAGGGCCTGCATGGCGGTTGAGCCATTCGCCTTGGGACCAGCCCACCGACCGACCAGTGGGCAGATTCGAGGGTCCCTGTGGCCGGTAGGCCGATGCCATGCCAGCAATCTTGAACGGATCCGTCGAGTATCTAGGCTCATGGCTGATGAAGCTTTCTGTCCGGGGTGAGTATGCGCTGCGCGCGCTGACCCATCTGGGTCTCCATTACGGACCCGATGTGGTCCGGATCCAGGTGGTTGCGGAAGAAGAGAACATTCCCAAGCGGTTCCTGGAGCAGATCCTCAATGAACTCCGCAACGGACGTTTCGTGGAGAGCCGTCGAGGGGTGTCCGGTGGCTATCGTCTCGCTGCGCCCCCCGAGAAGATCCAGTTGGCATCGGTCATCCGACACGTGGAAGGGGCGCTGGCCCCGGTGGGGTGCGTCAGTGAGAAGTTCTACGAGAAATGCAATTGTCCGGATGAATCCCGCTGCGCCCTGCGCTCGGTGATGAAGGAAGTGCGGGATTCGATTGCGGGGATTTTGGAGAAACGGACGGTTGCCGATCTGGTGAAGCGGGCGGTCGAGTTGAGGAGTCGGCCCATGGCTGCCGACGACTTCGTGATCTGAGCCAGGACGGGTGGTGGGCGGAAAGAGATGACCCTGAGGGGCAGGCAACGGAGGCGTGGAGTCTGCCAAGAGGGGGCGAGTTCAGAATGGACTTCGTGAGAACTTGGGTGCGTCCTGAACAAAGAAGCGGGACACAGGAAAGGCCATTGAATGAAACCCAAAAAGATTTCGCGTAAGACGACGGTGACTTCATCCGAAGTGGGCGTGCCGGTGTCGGTTATTTCCACGCTGGGGAATCCGGCCACGAGGCGGGTGCTGTTTGATGTGCATCTGGGCGGAGCTCGTGAGGTGTATCTAGCGGGCAGCTTCAATGACTGGCATCCAACGACCCTTCCGATGGTGGACATGGGGACAGGGCGCTGGGAAAAGGAGATCGTCATTCCGCCCGGGGTTTACGAGTACCTGCTGGTGGCGGACGGCCGCTGGCTGCCAGATCCTGAGTGCGTCGAGACCTGCCCCAATCCCTTTGGCTCGGTCAATTGCCTGCGCCGGGTCGAGTAGCACCCAGACCTTATCAGAAGAATCCACTCACTCCCTCCATCCAATGAACACAAACAAGAATTCTGGTGCCGGTGATTCCAGTGTGAAACTGGTGGTGTCCGGCAAGGGCGGGCACGGGCATGCGGCGGTCCCCGCGACGCCGTTGACGCCGCTGCGGTTCCAATTGAGGAAGGTTCTGGTGCCGGTCGATTTTTCCGAACCGTCGCGCAAGGCGATCCGCTACGCACAGGAGTTTGCCGGGCAGTTTGGGGCGCGGTTGACCCTGCTGCACGTGGTGGAGCCGCTGAGCTACCCACCGGATTTTGCCATGGTCCCGCTGCTGCCGCCGGACGTGGAAGGGCCGCGCATCCGTGAGTTGACCAAGCACCTGGAGGATTTGGCACGCACTGTGGGGGGCGGGGTGAAGGCCGAGGCCCTTGTGATCTCGGGCCGTCCCTGGCAGGGAGTCGTGGATCATGCGAAGGAATCCGAGACGGACCTGATCGTGGTTTCGACGCACGGCTACACTGGTTTGAAGCACGTGCTGCTGGGGAGTGTGACGGAAAAGATCGTCCGCCATGCGCCGTGCCCGGTCCTGGTCGTTCGGGATGAGGAGCACGATTTTGCTTAGTCTGGGAAAGCGATGAAGTCGCGCGTGCAGGTGGAGGGTTGCACTTCCCGCTGGTCTTGGAGGGGGCTCCGGGTAGGTTCGCGGCAGCAGTTTTCGAATCACGACGATGAGCACTCCCACTGGTGATATTGCCCTGATTGGCCTGGCGGTGATGGGGCAGAATCTGGTCCTCAACATGAACGACCACGGCTTCACGGTCGTGGCGTACAACCGGACGACGTCCAAGGTAGACGACTTCCTCGCGAACGAAGCGAAGGGCACCCGGATCCTCGGCGCGCATTCGGTGGCCGAGATGGTTTCCAAACTGAAGCGCCCGCGCCGGGTCATGCTGATGGTGAAGGCGGGATCGGCTGTCGACGAGTTCATCGCTCAATTGCTCCCGCATCTCGAGCCGGGTGACGTCGTGATTGATGGGGGAAATTCGCTCTATTACGACACGGACCGCCGGGTGAAGGAGATGGAGGCCCGGGGAATCCTGTACGTCGGAACCGGGGTTTCGGGAGGTGAGGAGGGGGCGCGCTTCGGTCCAAGCATCATGCCTGGAGGATCGACGGCCGCTTGGCCGCATGTGAAACCCATCTTCCAGGGAATTGCGGCAAAGGTGGACGGGGACGTCGCCTGTTGCGATTGGGTGGGTGGCGGCGGTTCCGGTCACTACGTCAAGATGGTGCACAACGGCATCGAGTATGGTGACATGCAGTTGATCTGCGAGGCCTACCAATTGATGCGTGAGGGCCTGGGGATGACCGCAGGCGAAATGGCCGAGGTGTTCCGGGACTGGAACACCGGGGATCTGGACAGCTTCCTGATCGAGATCACCGGCAACATCCTGGCCAAGCAGGACGAGGACGGGAGTCCGTTGGTCGACAAGATTCTCGACACCGCAGGCCAGAAGGGGACGGGCAAGTGGACGGTGATCGACTCGGCCAATCTGGCGCAGCCGGTGACCCTGATTGCCGAGGCGGTCTTCGCCCGGTGTGTCAGCGCCATGAAGGAAGAACGGGTGGCGGCCTCGGCGCTGCTGGAGGGGCCGGTAGCGAGAATCGAGGGTGATCGGGCGGCTTTTATTGAGGATATCCGAAAGGCCCTGTTCGCCTCGAAAATCGTCAGCTACGCGCAGGGGTACATGCTCATGCGGGCGGCGGCCAAAGAATACGGATGGGATCTGAACTACGGCGGCATCGCCCTGATGTGGCGAGGCGGGTGCATCATCCGGAGCCGTTTTCTGGGCAAGATCAAGGAGGCCTTCGACAAGGATCCTGGGCTGGTAAACCTCATGCTGGACGAGTATTTCCGCGGGGAACTCGCCCAGTGTCAGGCGGGGTGGCGTCGGGTTGTTGCCGCGGCTGCCTTGAAGGGAATGCCGGTGCCCGCATTCGGCACGGCCTTGGCATTCTACGACAGTTACCGGGCGGGACGCCTCCCGGCGAATCTGCTTCAAGCCCAGAGAGACTACTTCGGAGCCCATACCTACGAGCGGGTTGATCGTCCGCGGGGTCAGTTCTTCCACACCAACTGGACGGGCACAGGCGGCCGGGTGAGTTCAAGCACCTACAACGCCTGACGTCAGGCAGGCTGCACCCAGCAAAACGCCCTCCGAATAGGAGGGCGTTTGTTGGCTGGTTGGGATCAGCCGTTATCGAAGGCGGACCTTAGGATCGGCAGCGGATCGACCAGCCCAGGAGAACCACCCCGCAGCCGAGCAACGCCCAGGTACCGGGTTCAGGAATCAGGCGGTAGGCGGTGACGCCATTGTTCGGGGCGACCACATAAACGATGGTTCCGTCCGCGTTGAAGTCGACTGCGCCCACGCCGTTGTTGTTGGCGTTGGCTGAGCCAAGGACCTCGGAGTCGAGAGGGCTGTTAGAGCCCGAGGTGAGCAAATTGGAAATGCTGTAGACATTGACGATCTGCGACGATTCGGAGCCGTTGTAGGCGTAGGCAACCAATGTGTCTCCGTAGATGCCGATCGGTCCCGGGATGGCTCCGTTGGGGCTGGTGAGCGTGAAGCTCGCGGTCAGGGCGGCCGTTGCCGCTCCCAAATCGTAGGATACGAACCGCAGGGCGCCGGCCTGCTTGCCGTAGACGGTGTTGCCAGGCCCGAAGTCAAGACCGAGCCGGAGGTCACCACCAGTGATGCCGCTGACGTTCAGGGTGGCAGCCGTGAAAGTGGATCCATCTGCAGTCCCCAGATGAACCAGGCGGGTGGCAGTCGCCACGCCTGAGCCACCCTGACCTGCAATGATCTCGGTGGAAGTTCCGGATCCGCGAACCGAGAACGAGTCGCCGTAGCGCCCTGCGCCGGGGTCGCCAGAATAGACCACCGTGGGGGCAGCGGCTTCGTTGGCCCAACGATAGATCTTGAAAGGGGATCCGGCGCTGCTGGCGGTGACCAGGTTTGCACCGTAGATGGCGCCGTCAGCCGCAACACTGATCATGTTAAGGGCAAAGGTGCCGCCTGTGATGCCCGTCATGTTCAGCGTTCCGGTTTCGATTCCGGTGGCACCGTTCAGGATGTGGACGCCCGTAGTGCCAGCACGGGAGGCGACGAGCAGGTTGCCGGTGGTGGGATTGAATGACCCGCCCCGAGTGAGGCTGTTCGAGTCCGGAAAGGTGGTGGCGTTGACCGGTGCAATCGACCAGTACGGTTCCAAGGTCAGTTGCGCGAGGGCAGGGGAGCCAGCCAGAAGGGCCAGCACGATTGGGAGGGATTTCGAGCTCATAGGGATCAACGGAAAACGGGGCGATGTTGAAGGGGTTGTCACAACCGGTACTCCCGGTCAAAGGCATTCTCGACGATCACCCCAATCTGGGGTCGCCCAGCGCACCGACGAGCCTTCACGGGACACTGCGCGCCCGGTAAAAGCGTTGATCGCTCCGGGGTGCCGTCGTGTCCTGGAGATCAAGCAAGCCCCCTGGGGAAGTCGCACGGCCGTTGGCGGTCTCGGTCCAGTTGAGGAAATCAGTGGTGTATTCGAGTGCGTACAGCACCCCTGGCTCACCCAGAATCCGGACGATCACCGGTCCGGAGGTCAGCCGGCCGACGTATTCCAAAGTTGGGGGAATCTCGTCGACCGGGAGCGTGCTCAGCTTGTAGTCATCGAAAATCATGAAGTTGTCGCCGGCGTTGCCGGGCGTCCGGATGGCCCAGACCGCGTCGATTTCATTGAGGTCGAGCTTGGAGCCCCGGGTGGTGATGGGCTTGGCGTTCACGATGACTGCCCCGTTGATGTCCGCGGTCCACAGGTTTCGGGCAAAATTGAGGCTGATGGTGAGGTCGTAGGCTTCACCGGGTGCGAAGCTCCATCCGGTCGAGAAGAAGCCCTTGCCATCGTCGAGGCCGTAGTTGATCTGCTGCGCTTCGTTGTCGAAATCGAGAGTGAAGAGGCGTTCCTCGCGGGTGTTGTAAGCACTCCAGCGAAAGTCGTCGAAGTACGGTGCGTTGGTGGTCGAGTCGAAGACCTGAAAGCTGACTTTGAAGGTAATCAGCGGCAGGGACGTTCCCACCGGCGTGAGCGCCACCGGTTGAAAAAGATTGAGGAGATCATTGGTCCCTGAGGGTGCGCCGAAGCCAATATAGGCCACTTGCCCCCGGAATCCGTCGATCGGCCCCTCGAGCACGCCATTGCCGCCTGACCCAAGGCCGATCCACCCGTTTTGTCCTGCCAGATTGAAATCGGGATCGTAGCCCTCCACTTTTTCAAAACCGGTTTCGAACCGGATCCTTTCTTCGGCGGGCATGGCGATTCCGGTCTGTGGTCGCGCCGAGGTTGTGGGTATTCCGACCATGAGCCAGAGAAACACTCCGAGGATCAGAGCGACGATCGGCCCCGGTCTATGCAGGGGAAGGTTGGTCTGGGGAACTTGATTCATCGGGGCAGTGCTGCGGAGGTCACCGGTTGCACTCGGTCTGAATCAGCCGTGATCATTGGTTCGGGTTTCCGCCCCGGGAGGGGGTGGGACGCGCGCCCCCTCCGTTTCCAGGGCTGGCTGATTGAGAGTTCCGTGGGGCGGGAGTTGATCGAATGGGTGCCGGGGGGGCTTGCGGTGCCATCTGGCGGGATTCAACGCGGGGTGCCGGGGAAGGCGCGCTGATCCTCGGCGACTGGTAGGTCGGGGCGGGCTGCATTCGTGGGGAAAAACTCGGGGCCGAAGGCGCATTTGCCGGCGGCGAGTAGGATCGGAAGGCGGGCTCTGGCTTCCGCAGTTCGGTTCGGGCGCTGGGCACTTCCCGCCG
>JBDNHZ010000559.1:0-1024 GCA_041688515.1 Verrucomicrobiota bacterium | reverse complement strand
GGTCGTCAGTGGCCCCGTGGATCTCGCCGCCGGCAAGGAACAGGCACGCCAAACCTGCCTGGTCTGCCACAAGTTCCATGGCGAAGGCGCCGAGGTGGGGCCGGACCTGACGGGCGTCGGACGGAGCTCGCTCGATGCACTCCTGCACAATGTCATTCATCCGAATGAGATCATCGGCCAGGGCTACGAGAACGTGATCGTCGAGACCAAGGACGGTCGCACGCTCGGCGGTCGCGTCGTCGAGAACAGTGCTTCCCGGGTTCGCCTCCTGATGGCGGGTCCCGTCGAAGAAGTGATTTCCAAGGCCGATGTCCAGACGATGACGGTCTCCGAAAACTCCGTCATGCCCGAGGGCCTGGAGCAGATTCCCGACGCCGATTTCCGCAACCTGATCTGGTACATCCTCGCTCCGCCGGAAGATGGCAAACCCTTGAATGAAGAACGCCGCAAGGAACTGACCGGTGGAGCCGGGGACTCCGCCGCGCTGACGCCTGGGACCGATGGCGAGAGCGTTGCCCTCTGGGCACCCGAGTGGCAGCTCGACCTGCCCGAGTTCGAGGGCAGCCCGGCCCGGTTCCCGGAATTCGCCGGACGCCGCAATGTCCTCATGACCCATCCCTTCTCCGACAAGAAACCCGCGGCGATCGTCCGTCGGATCAAGCTGGGAGCCGGCAGCCCGCAACTGCGCTTCGCGGTGGCCGCCCATGAGAAGGGAGACTGGGAACTGCGGGTCCGCATCGACGGCACCGTGGTTCACCGGCAGACCGTTACGCACAACGGGGATCGGTGGGTGAACGTCCGCATGGATCTCTCCCGCTTCGCCGGACGCGAAGTCGAACTCCGCCTGGAGAACGCCGCCAACAATTGGGAATGGGAGTTCGGCTACTGGTCCGACCTCATCGTGGAGGGAGCCGCCGTCGCCGCGCGCTGACGCCGGATGGCATGGAGGGACGAGCCCTTCGGAGGGACGAGCCCTTCGGAGGGACGAGCCCTTCGGAGGGACGAGCCCTTCGGAGGGACGAGC
>JBDNHZ010000010.1:0-20131 GCA_041688515.1 Verrucomicrobiota bacterium | reverse complement strand
GTCGGCACCCTTGCCTCCAATGCCGGGCAGCATGCGGGCGAGACGTTTGAAGGCGAGTTCATCGCCGGGATTGGCGACCAACTTGAGGTGGGCGGCGATGTCCTTGATGTGTGCCTGCTCAAAGAAACGGATCCCGCTGGTGATGAGGAACGGGATGTTGCGACGGGTGAGCTCCATTTGGAGTTCGAGCGCGTGGAAATGCGAACGATACAGGACGCAGACCCGGTCGAGCGAAACGCCTTCGTCGCGCAGTTCCAGCGCACGTTGTGCGACGAAGATCGCCTGCTCGGTCGAACTGAGGGCCGCGACGATGGCCGGCTTGGAGCCCGCGGGCCGAACCGCTCGCATGGTTTTTTCGAACTGCCGGGTGTTTTGACGGATGGACGCGTTGGCGACGGCGAGGATCTCCGGCGTGCTTCGATAGTTGGTCTCGATGCGGAACACCTGGGCGTTGGCGTGGCGCTTGGGGAAGTCGAGGATGTTGGTGAAGTCCGCGCCCCGCCACGAATAGATGCTCTGGGAATCATCGCCGACCACCATGACGTTGCCGTGGACGCCGGACATCAGATCGATGAGGGCAGCCTGGAGATGGTTGGTGTCCTGGTATTCGTCCACCAGGACCCACTCGAACCGACCCTGGTAATGGGTTCGGAGATCCTCGTGTTTCTCCATCAGTTCCTTCCAAAGCACCAGAAGGTCGTCGAAGTCCATCAGGCCCGCGCGGCGCTTCCGATCCATGAACCGCGAGCGGATGCGGCGGATGTCTTCAAGAATGGGTTCGAAACTCGGGTGCTCCTCGGTGATGACCTGCGCCAGCGTCCGCCCAGTGTTGAGCTGCATCGAGAAGATCTCGGCCAGCACTTCGGGCTTGGGAAAACGGGTCTCCTTCACGTCGATGCCCGAGTCGGCAATGCAGGCTCCCAGCAGGTCCTTGACGTCTTCGCGGTCGGCGATGGTGAAGTCCGGACGATGTCCCAGCCGGTCGGCGTGCAGACGCAGGAGACGAAGTCCGATGGAATGGAAGGTGCCCCCCCAGAGGTCGGGTTGATCACCTGAAAGCAGGCCAGCCACCCGATCCATCATTTCGCGGGCGGCCTTGTTGGTAAAGGTGAGCAGCAGGATCCGCTGAGGGGGGACGCCGTGTTCGAGCAGCCAGGCCACGCGGTAGATGAGGGTGCGCGTCTTCCCGGCCCCGGCCCCGGCCAGGACCAGGGCGGGCCCTTTGGAAGCCGACACCGCAGCAAGCTGTTGTTCATTCAGTTCGCCGGCGTAGTCGATCCGCAGGTTGACCTCGGCGGGAGGGGGCGTTTTCAGCACGTATTCGCGCGCCATGGCCTGGAGGGTATCGGGGAACCGGGGAAGATCAAAGGAAGGGCCGTGAGGCAGGGAGGAAGAGGCGGGCGAGGACGCCCGGGTCCCGGGAGGGGGCTGGCCTCTGGGAACTTCCCGAGGCCTGAATCGAGGCTGGTCGGGGAGGCGTTGGATCGGAATGCTCCGAGCATGATCGGGCGCACGAAGTGGACGAAACGGTTCGCGTTGGTGGCGGCGTTGGGAATGCAGGTCGCGGTCTGGGCCGAGCATCGGGCCACCGTCCTGGGAAACCCGGCGACGCGGTTTGCCGACCCGTTGGTGGCCTCGGAGGATCTGCGCTGGCGGTTCCGGGATCCCAAACTGAAGCCGGACATCGCAGAAGTGCTCCGGCAATGGGGATGGAAGGGGCGGACGGAGGACCTGTTCCAGGCGGCGGAAAAGTCCGAGATCGTTCCGGTTGAGATTCCGGTGGGCGGGCGGATGCCGTTCATGTCGACGCGCCGCGCAGGGAAGGTGGTTTGCCTGAAAGATGTCGTCTGGGTCGGGGAGAAGCCGGTGCCGGCCTTCGCCTTCACCTTCACGTCCCTTGGGCAGCGTTACCGCTGCGTCACTCCGCAGGCGTGCAGCAATTTCTTTCTCGAAGACCTCGGGGCGGAGCCCGTGCCGGTGATCTCAATCGATTGCTCCACCCCGAAGGAGTTGCTCCCGGGCCGGCCCATCAAGGTCTGTCTCACGGTGCGCAACACCGGAGACGGACGGGAATCCAATGTGGTCGTCCGCCTTCCCCTGCCGACAGGAGCGACCCTCAGGGAATTCTCCGCCGGAGGGCGGGAAGAATCCGGGGCGGTCGTGTGGACGCTGGATTCCGTCGGGCCGGGAGCGGCGGTGGAGGTCTGCGTCTCGCTGGGGGTGGAGCGTCTGGGGACCTTTGAATTCTCGGCGGCAGCCAAAGGGGCGAAGTCGGCGGAGGCAAAGACTTCCTGCGAGACCTTCATCCGCGGCGTGCCGGCCATTCTGTTGGAGATCGTTGATCTGGAAGACCCGATCGAGGTGGGCGGGCAGGTGACCTATGTGATCCGGGTGACCAATCAGGGTTCGGCGGCGGGAACGAATGTGAAGGTCAAATGCACGCTCGCCGCCAGTCAGGAGTACATCGCGGGTTCGGGATCGACGGTGTTGACCACCGTAGGACGGGTGCTGAACACCGAGTCGATTCCCTCCCTGGCTCCGAAGGATTCGGCGGAGTGGCGGTTGGTCGTGCGGGCGGCTCAGGCGGATGACGCGCGCTTCTCGGTGGAGTTGAGCAGCGACCAGTTCGAGATTCCCATCCACGAGAACGAATCCACGCGGCAGTACTGAGAAAGACAAAAAGGGCGGCCGGAAAATCCGGCCGCCCCGGTGCTGGAGTCAGATCGGCTTACTGGCCGAGAATCCGATAGAACGCGGCGTCGCCATCCACGGGGAGTTCGACGCTGCGATTGGAGGTGGTGGAAACGTCCGTCCAGTTGCCGGTGGCGATGGACAAACGCTTCTGGACCTTGAACGGGGCGTTGCCCCCGGTCCAACTGACGGTGATGCCGCCGGCGGTCTTGACGCTGCCGACCGTGATCGGAGTGGAGGCAACGGCCGAGGGCGTGGGATCCTCGGCGGGAGCCGGGTGCGAGATGACCGTGTAGAAGTTCAACTCGCGGGGCGAGGTGACTCCGAGCTCGGGCTTGTTCTCGAGGTTGATTTCGCCCTTGGCAGCCACCAGGAGTTGCTTGGTGGTCATGGCGACGCTCATCTGGATCGTGCGGATGCCACCGATGGGCGACTGATTGATGAAGGGCAGGAAGCTCGGGGTCAACGCGCGGAAGGAGGTGCCTTCCAGGGCGAGGACGCGGGCGGCGATCTGCTGGTTTTCGTAGCCGTCGGGCTTGGCCACCCAGCTCACGATGACGCGGCCGAGAGCGTCGGCAGCGACGTTGGCGCGATCGAAGTCCCCGCGGAATCCGCCTTCGCTGGCTTCGGCGGCGGCGACAAAGGTGCGGGTACGCGTGTCAAACGCGGCAACGCGGACGAAAGGCCCGGTGTTCACCTTGCCGGCCAGGAACACGTAGGGTTGGTTGACGTGGCCGGCGATGCGGGTGCCGTCGCCGCGACCGCGGTCGAAGCCTTCGCCGGAGGTGGCCTGATCGACGGAGCCGAGGAGATTTCCGTCGTTGTCGTAGAAGTAGAGGATGCCGGCAACGCGGGCAGCGAAGCCGCCCTGGAAGGGGGCCACGTTGGACCAGAAGTCGCCGTTACCGATATGGAACGTCTCCTTCACGATGGAGCCATCCGGCTTGATGACCGTGCCCACCGCCGCGTTTCCGTCCGGGCGGAACAGGCGGGAACGATCCTCGACGACCACGGCGAAGTTGCCGTTGCCGAGACCCACAATATCACCGCCGAGGCGGGTGTTTTGATCCGAGGCAACGACGCCGGAGGTGCGACGCCCATGGGCGGCGTCGAAGGCGTCGGCGAGCGGCGTCTGCACCAGGGTGGTGGGATTCAGCGAGAACGGCTGGACGGTCGCGTAACGGCTCTCGGTGCCGGACTCGGTCTGACGCGCGTAGCCGGTGTTCCAGCGGTTGCCGGAGTTCAACGGTTCGTAGAAGTGCGGGGAAGCTTCGCCGCCGGCGACGAAGTTGACGGCACCAGGGCGGGGATCGCCACCGACGCGACCGGGGTTGCCATTCTGGCGGGAGGCATTGACCTCGCCGAGGAAGGCCGCGCCGGCGTCGGTGAAGAAGGCTTCGCCGAGACGGGCAGCGCCGCCCGCGGCAGGTTGCAGCGCGACGACATACCGTTGCATGTCGCTGGTGCCGTCGGCGAAGGCGTTCGCTTCGATCAGGAACGTGCTGGTGCCGAGGACGGAGGCGTTGGGTTCCCAGTTGCCCAGTGAGTCGAGCCCCTGGTTGATCACCGGGCGATCGGCGACGATGCGGGTCAACCCGGCGGCCTCGATGCTGCCGGGCCTGACCGGCACGACGAACTGGCGCACGGCGACGGTGCGGACGTCGGGCACGTCCGCGTTCCGGCTCTGCCAGGCGACGGCGATGGTGTCATTGCGGAAGGCAATGCGGGGATGGCGCGACTCCAGCAGCGTGTCGCTGGGCATCTCTCGTTCGCTGACGTAGAAGGAGCTTCCGAGGGGGGCACCCTTGTTGTCGAACACCCGGACGACGACACCGCGGGCGAACCCTCCGGTCGCGACCGTATCATCGAACGCCACGGCCACGCGGCCGAGTGCGTCGATGGCGACATCGCCGCGCCCTGGACCGTTGAGCGTCAGATCGTCGAACACCGAACGGCTCCAGCGGACGGTGCCGTTGGCGTTGAGCACAGTGACCAGAACCGTGGGAACGCCCTCGGTGTTGTTGCCCTTGCCGATCACGGCGTAGGCGTCATTGCCGTTGCCATGGAATCCAACGTCGTCGCCGCGTCCACCGGAGGCGGCGATGTCCGTTCCAACGAGGGTTCCCAGGTCGATGTTGGTGGTCGTGGTGGGGGTGCCGGTGTTGTCGAAGAGGCGCAGCTTGGCGCGGCCATCGTCGCCGCCGAAGCGGATGCCGAAGCCGGCTTTGATCGACCCGAAGCCGTGCCACATCTCGGCCTTGGTGGCCGTGGCGCTGACCAGTTGGATCGCCTTCACCTCGTCGCCGTTGGGTTTGACGATGCGGGCGATGACGTGGTTGGCCGGGGCGGCACCGCTGTAAACATCCACGAGATCGGCGGTCTGACGACTCTCGCCGACGACCACGACATTGCCGGTGGAGAGGTAACCCCAGTCGCCAATGCGGACATTGCCGGAGCGCTCGGCATAGGCGTCGGTCAGGCCGGAGACGATGCCGATCGGGCCGCCGTTGTTGTCGAGGAGTTGAACGGTCGGGTAATCGCCCGCGTTCTCGCCGCCGGCGTTATTCTCGATGGGAGCGAGGGCGGCGACTTCAAGGCCGAGCTCGAAGGAGGTGGCACCCATGCCGATGCCGTCGCCGAAGGGATTGACCTGGATCTTGGGGCCCCAGCTGGTCCGGGCGGGCGTGGGCGATTTGTCGGCCCGGAAATAGGACAGGAACCGGGAATTGACGGTCAACCCCGCGAAGGCGGGGTCGGTCGAGACGATGTCGGTGAGCGGGGTCAGGGGCTGGTTCTGACCGTCCAGAATGGTCCAGGTGGCTTCCAGGTCGTTGAGGGCGTCGCCATCATCTTCCCAACCGACAAGAACGTTTCCATTGCGGGCAATCCCGATGCCGAGGCTTTCGGTGCGGCCATTGTTGATGTTGACGCCGTCCTGCGTGTTGATGAAGACGGTGTCACCGGTGGGTTGGACTCCGCCCGCTTCCGGGGCGGCGGGAACGATCGCCTGGGCGAAGGCGCTGCACGAGCCGAGGCAGAGTCCGGCGACGGGAAGCCACCGGCGGAGCTGGTTTCGGGAGTTGGACTGCTTCATGCGGATCTTCTTTCGTGGTTGCCCTGGATGCACGGACGAAGCGTCGGCCCCAGGCAAAACGCCTCGAGCGCCAACATTTCAATTCTCTCCGGGGATTGAGGGAGAAATACACTTTGCCACAGAGTTCTTGCCATACCACGGAAGGAGTATTCGCTTGTCCTTCTCGTCCCTGTTTCCCAGCCTCCGCGCGTTCCCGTTCGGGTTGGCTTTTCCACCGTCGGGACGATTTCCACGATGAATCTGGCTTCAAAACCTGTGTATCCGTGGCCCGGAGTGATCCGGCGCTACGCCGAGTTCCTTCCCGTCACCGCGGAGACGCCGGTGGTGACCCTGCTCGAAGGCAACACGCCGCTGATCCCGGTGCCGTCGCTCGTGCGGGCGATGGGCGGCAACTTCGATCTCTACCTCAAATACGAGGCGTTGAACCCGACCTGTTCGTTCAAGGATCGCGGCATGACCATGGCCATCACCAAGGCGAAGGAGCGGGGAGCCAAGGCGGTGGTGTGCGCATCGACCGGGAACACCTCGGCTTCAGCAGCGGCCTACGCGGCACGGGCGGGTCTCAAGTGCGTCGTGCTACTGCCCAAGGGCAAGATCGCGCTGGGCAAACTGGCGCAGGCACTCATGCACGGGGCCACCACCGTTTCCATCGAGGGCAACTTTGACGATGCCCTCCGTATCGTCCGTGAACTCGGTGAAAGCGGTCAGATCGAGGTGGTCAACTCCATCAATCCCGTCCGGATCGAAGGTCAGAAGACCGCGGCCTTTGAAATCTGTGATGCGCTGGGCGACGCGCCCGACTTCCATTTTCTTCCCGTCGGCAATGCCGGCAATATCACGGCCTACTGGAAGGGGTTCAACGAGTACCACGCCGTCGGCCGGGCCGATACCCGGCCGCGCATGATGGGGTGGCAGGCGGCTGGCGCGGCCCCAATCGTTCTGGGACATCCCGTGGCGAATCCCGAAACCGTGGCCACGGCCATCCGCATCGGAAATCCCGCATCGTGGCAGGGGGCGTTGAACGCAGCCTCTGAATCCGGCGGCGCGATCCGTTCCGTGACCGACGAGGAAATCCTGCACGCCTACATGCTGCTGGCCCGGACCGAAGGCCTCATGGTCGAACCCGCCTGCGCCGCCCCTTTGGCCGGACTGATCCAAGCCGTTCGCAACGGCGAGATTCCCGATGGCAGCCTGGTGACGGCGACCATGACCGGACACGGTCTGAAGGACCCGGACACCGCCATCCGCGTGTCCGGTTTTGAGCCGATCCTCGTTGCGGCAACGCGCGACGCTGTGGCGGCAGCGATCGGGTTGACTTGATCAGCCGTAGCGATCCGGGCTGAGCAGGGAGAGGTCGATCGAAGGTTTCTCTCCGGCGATCAATTGGGCGACGAGCCGGCCGGTGATCGGTCCCAGCGACAGGCCCATCATGGCGTGCCCGGTGGCGACCACCAGGTTGGCATGTTTGCGGGTGCGCCCCAGATAGGGCAGGCCGTCGGGCGAACAGGGCCGCAGTCCCCGCCACGGTTGGACTCCATTGAAGTCCGACGGGCTGAAGGCGGGGTAATACTTCGCCACCGACTTGATGATGCCCTGCACGCGCACCGGATTGATCTCTTCGTTGAGACCGGCGATTTCCATGGTGTCCCCGAACCGGAGGGTGGAGTCCATCGGAGTGACGGCCACCCGGGCCTCGGTGAAGATGGAGCAGATCTTCGGAAGTTGCCGAGGCTGGGTCAGGGTCAGGCTGTAGCCCTTGCCCGCCTGCATCGGCAGGTCCAGACCGAGCCCCTTGCCCGTGCCGGGCGACCAGGATCCGCCGGCCAGGACGAATTCATCGGCTTCAATCAGCCCCGCGCTGGTCTCGACGGCATCGATGCGGCCCGGGGCCAGGCGCCATCCGGTCACTTCGGTTCCCCACAGGAACCGGGTGCCCCCTGCGACAAGCCGGGCTTGCAGGGCGGCCATCAGCCGGGAGGGGGAAAGGTGGCAATCCCTTGGAAAGTACACGGCACCGGCGACGTCCATGGTGACGTCCGGTTCCAGTCGGGCGAGTTGACCGGCATCGAGGATCTCGGCGGGGATTCCCAAGGCGCGCGACTGTTCCGCCGTCTTCGATTCTTCCTCCAGGGTGTGACTGGATTTGCAGAGCATCAGCAGGCCCCGCTCGACAAAGCCGAACTCGAGTCCGTCCTGTTGACTCAATTCAACAAAGGCCGCGCGGCTGGCCAGGCTGAGATCGCGGATCAGCGGTGCGGATCGCCGGACGTGTTCAGGAGTAGCGGCCTTCCAGAAATTCCAGCTCCAGCGGAGCAGGCCGGCGTCGAGGCGCGGTTGGATGTAGAAGGGTGATTCCGGGTTCCACATCCACTTCAATCCGAGCGCGACCATGCCCGGAGCAGCGAGGGGGATGAAATGGCTGGGCACCACCATTCCGGCGTTGCCGAAGGAACAGCCGTCACGCTGCTCGGCGTTGCGGTCGATCAGTGTAACGCGGTGACCGCGCTGCATGCAGGCATACGCGCAACTGAGCCCGATGATGCCGGAACCGATGATGCCGATGTGAGCCATGATGGAGACGGGAACCGTCGGGAGCAGATTGGGGGGACAGGGGAAACGGTGTCTTGGCAGAAACCGGGGCGGGTCCGGTCAATCGGGGCACAAAGATTTTAGGGGAAAGCCTGTAATGATCGGGAGTTTTCTCCGTATGGAGGGGTAGGGAGCCCGCCTTATCGAGACAACCGCACACGCCCGGCCGAAAGTGCGCCTCGGCCCCTACGGAGGGGCACCCACGGAGGGGCGAGCTCTGCGAGTCCGTGACCGTTGCCCCTCGCCCAGAATGCGCCTCGTTACCCCTGCACCCACGGGTGGACGCTTTTGCAGAACAGGCTTTCCGCCGGGCACCGACTGACTAGGCTGCCGCGGTATCCGATTCATTGAGCAAGCACATGAACACCGTCACTGCCCTGAAGACCGTCAAGGGTTCCACGAAGTCCAAGGTTGAGGCCGAACTTTCACGCACCGGAGGATTACTCCGGCTCGCGCCGGCCTGGGTCCCGCGTTCCTTTCTCCAGCCGGGGCTCCGGCTGAAGCTGCATCCGGACGACACCTACGCCTACGGTGCCCAGCGCGGCGGCATTGATGAACGCTGGTTCGCCTCGACCACTGAAGCGGCCAATGAAGGCCGGGTGCCGGACGAAGGGCTGTCGTATGTGGTGGTGGGCGGCGAACGGTTCACCCTGCGCAAGGCGGTGGAAGACGTCGGCGCGACGCTGGTGGGCAAGTCGATTTGGAAGAAGTACGGGCGCTGGCCGGTTTACTCCAAGTTCTTCGACAACATGGGGCCGATTCCCCATCACATGCACCAGTCGCAGAAGCAGGCGAAGCTGGTGGGCCAGGAAGGTAAGCCCGAGTCCTACTACTTCCCGCCCCAGCACAACAACGTGGGGAACAACTTCCCGTACACGTTCATGGGTTTCGAGCCGGGCACGACCAAGGCGCAGGTGCGCAAGTGCCTTGAGGATTGGAACCGGGGCGACAACGGAATTCTGGATTTGTCCAAGGCCTACCGTCTCAAGCCCGGGACCGGGTGGTTGATCGATCCTTGCATCCTGCATGCACCGGGTTCGCTCTGCACCTACGAGCCGCAGTGGGGCAGCGACGTGTTCGGCATGTACCAGAGCCTGGTGGAAGGACGCTATGTGCCCTGGAGCCTGCTCGTGAAGGACATGCCCAAGGCGAAGCACCAGGACCTCGACTTCATCGTGGACCAGCTCGACTGGGACAAGAACGTGGATCCCAACTTCAAGGACAACCATTACCTCGAGCCGGTGCCGGTGGCGGACACCCGCAAGGAAGGGTTTGTCGATCGCTGGATCGTGTACGGCAAGGTGGACGGCGAACAACTCTTCACCGCCAAGGAACTCACGGTGGATCCGGGTGTGAAAATCACCATCAAGGACAGCGGTGCCTACGGTCTGATCTGCGTTCAGGGCACCGGCAAGATCAACGGCCATCCGTTGAACAGCCCGAAGCTCATCCGCTTCCACGAACTCACCGAGGACGAGTACTTCGCAACCGAAGACGGGGCCAAGTCCGGCGTGACCTTTGAAAACACCAGTGCCACCGAACCGCTGGTCTGCCTGCGCTACTTCGGCCCCGAAGTGAACCCGGACGCCCCCGTGATGGGTGCCTATCGGAAGAACAAGTTCTGAGGGGCAGCCCGGAAGATTCGTCTGATCGGACCGATCAGACGGATCGGGGGGTATTCTTCAGGAGGCGAAGATCTGGTCCATCTCGGTGCTGAGCTTTTTCAGGCCTTCAGGGGAGCCGGCTCCGCCCTGCTCGGCGATACCCCAGCCATCGTAGCCGATGTCGTCGAGGGCGCGCATGATGGCGGGCCAACGGTTGTCGCCCTTGAGGAATTCGACGTCGAACCCCGCCCATTTCCCGGCTTTGTCGGCCTTGGTGCGGGAGTACTCCTTGATGTGGAGAGTGGCGATGCGCTTGCCGAGGATGCGGATCCACTGCTCGGGCCAGCCGTAGTGAATGATGTTGCCGCAGTCGAAGTGCCAGCCGACCTGGGGCGACTGGAGTTCATCGACGTAACGGGCGGCTTCCATCGGGCTGAGGAGAAAATTGTTCCAGACGTTCTCGATGGCGATGCGGACTCCCAGTTCTTCAGCGAGGGGAATGGCCTTGCGGATCTCGTCCTGGGAACGCTTGTAGGCGTCAGCGTAGCTGACGCTTTCACTGACGACCGCCGGGACCAGCAGAACGGCCGGTGCGCCGTATCGCTTGGCATCGCGCAGGGAGAGTTTGAGGCCTTCGAGACCGGCCTCGCGGACGGCGGGGTTGGGATCAGACAGGGGCTTGGCCCAGTGGGTATGGCAGCAAACGCTGCCCGCCTTGAGTCCGGTGGCTTCGAGGGCCTTGACCACTTCGTCCTGGTTCATGCCGCCCATCGGCTCGACGCCTTCGAACCCGGCATCCTTGACCAGTTGCATCTTCTCGAGGGTGGATCCCTTCACTCCCACGGTTCCCCACATGATGCCCTTGCGGATGCGACGTTTGCCGTCGACAGCGAAGAGCGGAGTGGCGGTGGTGGCGAGGAGGGCGGCGGCAGCGGTGCCGGAGGCGAGGAAAGTTCGACGGTTCATGATTAAGAAGAAGGGGGAGACAGCGCTCGGATGCGCGGCCTCCCCCGGAATGAATGGCAAGGCGGCGATCAGCTCAGATGAACTTGGTCCTGCCGGGCATGGCCATGGGTTCGATCGGAAGGGTCATATCCCAGCTCATCTTCTCGGGCACGAGCGCGAGCTTGGAGTTCAACGCCTGTTCCCAGGTGACTTCCTGGCCGGTGTAACCCGCCATGCGACCCATGATGCCGGCGAGGGTGCTGCGCACCATGCGATCGCCGTCGTTGTGCACCTGGCCGGCGCGGATGGACTTGAAAAGGACCTGATGCTCGACGACGTACATGTCTGGCTTGTCGCCCTTGTAACGCCATTTGATCTCGTTTCCGGCCTTGATGTAGGGGGCGTTCCAGCCGCTCCAGCCCTTGCCGGTGCTGCCCAGGACGTAGTCGGAGTTTTCGGAGTAACAGCCGGCGATCTGGCGTTGCGCCACCACGCCGCGGGCCCCGTTGGCCCACTCATAGACCACCGTGACGTGATCGAAGATGTTGCCTTCACCGTTGGGGTTCATCCGGCCGCCATTGGCCGTGCACTTGATCGGAGCCTCGTCCCCAAACGTCCACAGGACCTTGTCCACGGTGTGAATGCACTGCTCGACCAGACCGTCGCCGGCGAGCCAGGTAAAGTTCATCCAGTTGCGCATCTGCCACTCGAGGTCCTTCATCCCGGCGGGACGCGTGTGACTGGGCGGCATCGGCTTCACCGGCCCGGTCAGATAGGTTCCGTACACGCCCACGACCTCGCCAAGACCCCCATCGTGGATCTGCTGGTAGAACGCCTGCCGCGGCAAGTCGTAGCGCCAGCAGTAGCCGGCCACCAGGTTCAGCTTCTTCTCTTTCGACATCCGAACCGTCTCCATCACGTGCCGAATGCCCGGAGCATCCGTCGCCATCGGCTTCTCACAGAACACGTGCTTGTTCTTCTCGATGGCGTAGCGGAGATGCTCCGGACGGAATCCCGGAGGCGATGCCAGCAGGACCACGTCGACCCCGGAATCAATGACCTTCTGGAAGGCGTCGAGCCCGACGAACTGGCGGTCGGCTTCGGCCTGAACACGGCCACCGAACTGTTCCTTCAGCCCCTTGACCGAACCGGAAAGCGGTTCGGGGAAGGCGTCACCGACCGCCCAGAGGATCAGGTTCGGGTCCGCGGTCAGGGCGTTGCCGGCGGCTCCGGTCCCCCGGCCGCCGCAACCGACCAACCCGATCTTCAGGGTGTCGGCGTTCTGGGCAAAAGCGCGTTCACGCACAAGGATGGCTGGCGCGGCAAAGGCGACGGCGGCAGCGGCGGAACCGGAGCGGAGGAAATCGCGACGGGTGGTGGAATTCGGCGATGCGTTCATGGCGGGTGTCAGACTGGCGTGATGCTCCGTCATTCATTTCGAAACCGTCAAGAGACGGCTTCTGCCCAATTCCGGGGATCGTGCATCCCTCGGGGTAGCTGCCGAGGTCACGAGGCGGGCCTTAGACGAGGCGAGGCACGCAGACATCCGCCTCCTCACGTCGGCAGCTACAAAGGAGGGCGAGGTTCACGAGTCCTCAGTCAGGGACTCGCGGAGCTTGTCCCTCCGAGGGGTAGCTGGGCCGCCACGGTGGATGGCTGCGCGAATGCCTCGAATTCGTGGCGCAGATGGGGCGGGACCAGCACCCGGAGATGGACGGATTCGCCGGAGGAGTGGTCTTCGCTCAGGACCTGTCCCAGCGCATGAACCCGGGCCAGCATCCGCTGTTCGGTGATCGGAATGGTCAGGTCGAGTTCGGCCCGGACGGGTCGGAGACTGGTGCTGAGTTCGTCAAACAGTTCGGTGAATCCCTCGCGCGTGCGGGCCGAGACCGAGACGGAGCGGGCAAAGAGTCCCTGCCAGCGTTCGAGGATGTCCCGGGAAGGCAGCAAATCGACTTTGTTGAAGACCATCAGCGTGGGGCGCTCAGCCGCCCCGATCTCGCCGAGCACCGCGTTGACGGCCCGGATCTGTTCCTCCGCGTGCGGATGGCTGACATCGACGACATGCAGCAGGAGGTCCGCTTCGACCACTTCTTCCAGCGTCGCCTTGAAGGCCTCGACCAGGCCGTGCGGGAGCTTGCGGATGAAACCCACGGTGTCGCTGAGCAGGACGTTCTGATTGGTGGGAAGACGGAGACGGCGGGTAGTGGGATCCAGCGTGGCGAACAGTCTGTCCTCGGCCAGGACCGTCGCCCCCGTCAGCGCGTTGAGCAGGGTGGACTTGCCGGCATTGGTGTACCCGACGATCGAAGCCAGCGGCCATTGATGACGTTGGCGTCCGTCGCGCTGGGTCAATCGTTGGCGTCGGACGACATCGAGTTCATCCCGGATCCGTTCGATTCGTTCCTGGGTCTTGCGGCGATCGGCTTCAAGCTGGGATTCGCCTTCGCCGCCGATGGCTCCGAGTCCACCGCGCTGGCGGGAGAGGTGGGTCCAGAAACGGGTCAGTCGCGGCAGGAGGTACTGGAGTTGGGCGAGTTCAACCTGGAGCTTGCCCTCCCGGGTACGGGCGCGCTGGGCGAAGATCTGGAGGATCAGCGAGGTCCGATCCAGCACCTTGCAGCCGAAAACCTCCTCCAGGTTCCGCGTCTGGGCTCCGGAGAGTTCGTCGTCGAAGATGACCGTGTCGACGCCCAGTTCCTTGCAGCGGAGAGCAAACTCGGCGGCCTTGCCCGGACCGATGCCGGTGCTCGGGTGCGGGGCTTCGAGCTTCTGCGTTCCATCGCCCAGCACCACTGCGCCCACCGTGGTCGTCAGTTCCCCGAGTTCATCCAGGGAATCGCGCACGTCCCAAGCGGAGCGACTTTTGAGTTCGAGACCGACGAGGAAGGCTTTCTCGGTTCGGTGACCGGCGGTTTCGACAAGGGCTTTCAAGGGAGGGTAGACATGTCTGTTGGCCGTGCATTCGACCCGATCGACCGGGCGTGACAATCGAAATCTCCCGCATCGAAGTCTCCCGCAGGGGAGAGGACGAATTCTCGGGCTAGGACGCCCGCGCTCCCAGGAGAGGCAGCGCCCGATTGCCCCCCGAAGCGGCCTGCGTCAAGCTGGCTCTCGCGATGCCGGCTGAAATTCTGTCCACTCATACTCCCCACCTGTTCCAGGTGGCGGTAGCGCGTGCGGCGGAGTTGCTCCGATCCGGTGAGGTGGTCGCCCTCCCGACCGAGACGGTCTATGGCCTGGCGGCCAATGCCTGGGATGCCGAGGCGGTGGCGCGGATCTTCAAGATCAAGGGGCGGCCCAGCATCAACCCGCTGATCGTCCATGTCGCCGATGGTCAGGGGGCGATGGACTGCGCGGCGGTCTGGCCGGAGATGGCGACACGCCTGGCCGCCCAGTTCTGGCCAGGTCCACTGACCTTGGTCGTTCCCCGGGGTCCGCGGATCCCAGACCTGGTCACCGGGGGAGGCAGTACCGTGGGGATCCGCTGGCCATTTCATCCCTTCATGCAGGCAGTGATCCGTGCCTGCGGATTCCCGCTGGCTGCGCCCAGTGCCAATCTATCGAATCAGCTTTCACCCAGCAGCGCCGCGCATGTGGCCGCGGGATTGGGGGAGCGCATTCCCCTGATCGTCGATGGCGGAGATTGCAACGTGGGCATCGAAAGCACCGTGGTGGACGTGACCGGCCCGGTGCCGCGGATCCTCCGCCCGGGGATGATCCGTCTGGAGGACATCGCGGATGCGGCGGGTTGCCGGGTGTTGTCGGGCACCGGTGAAGTATTCGTGGGAGCGATGCGGAGTCCGGGAATGCTCGAGAAACATTATTCGCCCCGCGCCCGGTTGGTGGTCTGGCATTGGACGGACGATGTGGATCTGGCGCGGCAACTCCATGCCGCCGGCGTGGCTCCTTCCGATGCCTGGATCCTGACTCATACCCGGCTTCCAACCTCGGGTTGGTATCCGCATGCCATGATGATTCCCGCCGAACCGGAGGCCTTCGCCCGGGCGCTCTACGCGGAGTTGCATCGCTGTGATGACGGCGGGGCACGGTTGATCGTGGTGGAGGCTGTTCCGGAGGGATCGGCCTGGGATGGGATCGCCGATCGATTGCGCCGGGCCGGAGCGGGGCATTGAGCGGTGGAGGCGCTACTTGAGACCGCATCCCCACTCGGGTCTTGCGTAATCGAGCGCTCCGAAGCACCCATATCGCATGACACCCGTCCTATGCTCACTTCCGGGCCGTCCCTCTCGAAGGGCGGCATTCACCCTGATCGAATTGCTCGTGGTGATCGCCATCATCGCGATCCTCGCCGGCATGCTTTTGCCGGCCCTCGGCAAGGCCAAGAGCAAGGCTCAAGGCATCGCCTGCATGTCCAATACCAAGCAACTGGCGTTGGGTTGGGTCGTGTATACCGGCGACTTCAACGACAAGGTCGCCAACAACTACGGGGTCAGCGAAACCATCCAGGCCATCGACAGCGGGAAGCTCGATAACTGGGTCAACAACGTCATGACCTGGGGCGCTGGAACCGGCACGGCCGATCGGTCCGTCACCAATCAGGCGTGGGTGGCCAGCGGGGTCCTGGGCAAGTACACGGCAGCCGCCGTTGGCATCTATCGCTGCCCGTCTGACAACAACCTGCATCCGACCCAGCGCGCGAAGGGCTATCGTCAGCGCAATCGGAGTGTCGCGATGAACTCGTTCTTCGGACGATTCTCCACAGGCAATGACCCGACCACAGGGGGACGCAACTGGGGTTTCAACGACCGGATCCAGTTCCTGAAGATGGGAGATTGTCCGGCACCGTCGAAGACCTGGGTCTTCCTCGATGAACACGCTGATTCGGTCAACGACGGATATTTCATCAACAATTCCTCGGCGACGGCCTGGCAGGATATTCCCGCTTCCTATCACAACGGGGCCTGCGGCTTCTCCTTTGCCGATGGCCACTCGGAGATCAAACGCTGGCAGAGCCGGGCGTCCAAATACACCCGGGTGCAGTACGCGTATCCTTCGACCATCAGCTTCGACGCCGCTGGGAAAAACGACTTCGCCTGGTACCTGGAACGGACCGGCTACGTCGACGCCCGCACCGGACGTCGCGACTTCAATTATTGAGGTCCCCCTGCCTTCATCCCGGAGGGATGGGAGGCATGAGCCCGGGGTCAGGGAAGCGCCACCCCGGGAATGCGATTAAATGGAAGATCTACCATCGAGGGATTCCAGGTCTGCAACCTCTCCGGGGTGAAAGTCCATTTTGGGTCGGGTGACCGGGGGGATCGCTTGGCTCACCCCGGGCTCATCGCTGAAACGCCTCTGGCGTCGTTGGGATAGCTGCGGGCACCCCTCCGCAGGGACGAGTTCCACGCTACGGACTCTCGGAGTTGGTCCTTCCAGGGCTCGTCCATCCGAACCTGGGTCCCTCCATCGATGATGGGTTCGATTCCACGGATGTGGCACAGGCGGGCGAGGACGCCCGGCCCCAGGAGGGCTCTGGGGGCGAGGCATCCCCTGGAAAGCAAAAACCCCTGCCGGGTTACGGCAGGGGCTTGAAAGCCAAGTTCGATTAGAACTTGTAGATGACGTTCAGAGCGACGCTGACGTCGTTCTTCTGGCCATCAAACGCGCGCAGGTTCGCGCCGCCGACAACGGTGTCCCAGCGCACTTCGACGCGGGTGACGACGTTGGCGAACAGGGCGTAGTCAGCGGTGCCGGTGACACCGACGATGGACTCGTCGTTGCCGGCATTGGTGACGAACACGCCGCCGGAGCTGTTGGCGTATTCGAAGCGGCCGTTGAGCTTGAGCTTGTCGGTGGCTTGGAAGTTCACGTACAGCGAGGTGGCGTTGCCGTAGCTACCCGCGAAGGAGCCGTTGGCGAGGTAGTCGTAGGCGGCGCCGACGGACAGTTCCTTGATCGGCGTCGCGAGCGAGCCACCGACGTAGTAGGTCACAGGATCGTTGCCGTTGCCGACTTCGAGACCCTTGACGATGCCCGCGTACAGAGCGGAACCGGCGAGCCAACCGAGGCTCTCGGGTGCCTTGATGACGAGACCGGCCATGTAGGCCTTGTAGGACTCAGGACCACCAAAGGAGCTGCTCTTGGCGTTGATGTTGCCGAGGGTCGAGCCGCCACCGTTGTAGTTGGTGACACCCGAGTTGTTGGCGCTGTTGGCGACGCCGACGGAGGCGCCGAGCACGTCGTTGAACTGGTAGGTCGCGAGGACGCCTTGGTGACCGAACGGCTCGAGGTTGTTGAAGGCCAGCGAGCGGCTGAAGTTCGGGTTCGCGTAGGAATCGGTGACTTCGTAGCCAACGATCGGGTCGAACTGACCGACCTTGAGGTCAATGCCATTGCCGACCGGGACGCGGAGGGCGATGTAGGCCTGCTTGAGGGCGATTTCGCCGGCGCCACCGAGGCGGCCGGGCATCACGGCGGCGTCAGGGCCGAACATGATCTCGGTCTTGTAGCCGGCGCTCCAGGTGCCTTCGTCGATCGGCTTCTCGAGCTGGACCTTGACGTAGTTGAGGTTGAAACCGTCCTGACGGTCGGGGGCGGTGTTGGCGAACCGGTTGGCCACCGTGCTGCCGGTGCCAACGTTCCAGATCGCCGAGGTGTCAACGAAGCCGCTCAGCGTGGTGCTGCTGAGCGCGGTGTTGACGGGGTGGGATTCTTCGGCCTGAGCGACGCTTGCGAGGCTCACCACGCCGGTGGCCGCGAGAGCAATGGTCCACTTGTTGAACTTCATCTTGTTCCTCCTGAGTTGTGTTTCGCTGTTAACGACAATTTTATAACTGAAAAACAGGCCGAAAAACGGATCGGCCCGCCGCCGTAATGGCGCAGTTTGCAGCGCACATTGTTCCGCGACCGTCGGCAGTGCAACAGCATTTTTTGTTCTGCTGCCAACGGGAGTTCCGCAGGCGGACTCAGGCCTTGACCTTCTGGCCAGGGCCAGGCTGCTCTACGCGGATGCGGGGAAACTGGTGACGGATCTCGTCCTCCATCCAGGCGCGGGCCGGACCGTCGCCGTGGCCGAGGATGACCACCTTTGGATCGACGTTGCCGACCATCGAGATCAGGTCCTCGCGATTGGCGTGGGCGGTCAGGTCGAAGTCCTCGAGTTGGCAGCGGCGCTTGAGCCGGCCCCCGGAATCGCTGAAGTGGAATTCAATGCCGGGCTTGCTCTTCTTCAGGCGGCCGCCAGGAGCGTCCGGGTCGGCGTACCCCACAAAAAAGATTCCGTGCCGCTCGTCCCCGGCCATGCGGACGGCCAGATCGTGGGCGGCGGTGTTGGGATTCATCATGCCCGCCGTGAGGACGAAGATGTGGCCGGTGGCGAGCTTCATGGACTGCACCAGATTGGGTGACAGCACGCGAAGGTCGAGAGCCTCGGTGAGCTTGAGTCCGCTGAGGTTGCGGTTGGCCCGGTGGGATTCCAGATCATAGATCTCGGTGAAGACCCGGCCGAGGCCGCCAATGAAGACGGGCTGGCGACGGATGCGCCCCTCCGCCATCCACAGGGCCAGCGTCGCCAGGATTTCCTGGGTGCGTCCCAGGGCAAAGGCGGGGATCAGGACCGATCCCTTCCGATTGAGCACATTGACGACGGATTCGGCCAGGCGCTCGATCTCGTCTTCGCGGGTAAATCCCCGGGGGATCTCTCTCGCGCCGCGCGTGGATTCCAGGATCAGGACATCGGCCCGCACCTCGCCAAACTCAGCCCGCCGCAGCAGGGTCTGATCGTGGAAACAGACGTCACCCGAATAGAACAACGACTGTTTGGCTCCGCGGACCAAAACCCCGGCGGAGCCAAGGGTGTGGCCGGCATCAAAGAACTCGAGGGTGGGCGGGCGTGCAGCCGACGGGCGTCGGTGGTGCGGAGCCCATTCGATCGGCCGGCGATAGCGGAATCCCTGAAATACGGCGGCGAAATCGTCGACTTCCTCGTGGGTGAAGAGCGGGTACTCGCGGATCCCGAGTTCCTCCCGCTGACGTTCCATGACGTTGACGGAGTTGTGGAGGATCCGCTCGACCAGGAAGTAGCTCAGCTCCGTCATCAACACGCTGGCGTGGGGAAACTGGCGCAGCGCGACCGGAAGGGCTCCGACGTGATCGTGATGGCAGTGGCTGATCACGATCGCGTCCACGGCGTCGTCGGCGAGCTTGCCGAGCAGGGGCAATCCCTCCAGGCCCTCGCGTTTGGGATGGATGCCGGCATCCAACAGCAATCCGTGGCCTTCGAACTCGACGTGCCACGCGCTGGCGCCGATATCGGCGTCCGGATTGAGGTTTGTGATTTGCATTCTTTCCCCGATCAACGCACGAATCGGGTCTGGGTCCAATCCGGAATCCGCACCCCTATTGCTTGATCGTCCTCCCGGTCAGATCGTTGTCTTCCCATCCCCGGCGGCTGTGGAAGGCCCACCAATCGTACTCGTCCTTCATGCGCTTTTCCGGGCTGGCGTGGTTGTCGGCGAAGACGAGGTTCAGTCGGGTGCCGTGGGCGGATTTGTCCCAGTTCCAGTAGGGAATCTCCCAAAGCAGGACGGCCCGGGTGGGGCTGACAATGTCGGAATCCCGTCGGCCGCTGACCGGGCGTCGGGTTTCGTAGTCGCCGGACTTGGTCAGGTAGATGTGATTCCAGATGTAGGTCACATGGTCATTGTCACGGAGCAGGTTGTTGAGCGTGGCAATGGAGGCGTCCTTGGCCTTGATGCCGGAAGGACACGTGAAGATGCCGGGCTTGGGCGTCGAAGTGACCCTGGCGGTGTAGTTGGAGGGTTTGTTCGAATTCCTCGCAAGGTAACGCTCCAGCAGGTCGGGGAGCCATTTGTTGTCGGTGCGCAGGGCGTGATCGGTCCCCCAGGCGCGACCCCAGTTCTGGACGAGGGGGAGTCGCTCGTTGGCGTCGGCGCTGTACAGGCTGGTGGCGAGCCCGACCTGTTTCAGGCTGTTGAGACAATACACCTCGTGGGCCTTGGCTTTCGCCCGGGCGAGCGAGGGCAGCAACATGCCGGCGAGAATCGCGATGATCGCAATGACCACCAGAAGTTCGATCAGGGTGAAAGCGTCCCGGCGTCGAGTGGCAGCCATGGGTTAAAGGGTACGGGGATTGACGGGGATGCAAAGCACGGAGGGGGCACCGACCGGGCACATTTTGAGACTGCCCCTCTGCGCGAAGTGGATTCTCGGGCCCTGCCGGGAT
>JBDNHZ010000558.1:0-7684 GCA_041688515.1 Verrucomicrobiota bacterium | reverse complement strand
CGCACAGGGCGGACACCACCTCGTCGCGAGTCTGGGCCGTGACTGCCACCTCGCATTCCGGGCAGTGCTGAACGCCGATGCGGGCGAACAGCAGTCGCAGGAATTGGTACACCTCGGTGACCGTCGCGACGGTGCTCTTGCCGCCGCCGCGCGAGGTCGTCTGCTCGATGCTGACCGTGGGCGGCAACCCGACGATCTGGTCCACTTCGGGCCGGCCCATCTGCTCGACGAACTGCCGCGCGTAGGCGCTCATGGAGTCGAGGAAACGGCGCTGGCCCTCGGCGAACAGAAGATCGAAGGCGAGGGTGCTCTTCCCGCTCCCGCTCACGCCGGTGACGACCACAAAGCGTCCCCGGGGGATGTCCACCGAGATGTTCTTCAGGTTGTGCTCGCGCGCTCCGCGGACCTGGATGGCGTCCGTTCCGGCGAGTTCCTCAGATTGTTGCCGCACGCCCCCACGATTCACTTCGATGCCGTTCGCCGCAAGGAGGCCCTCACCCCATCCGCACCAGCGGCGTGCCGTCAAGGCGCTTGGTCAGGTCGATCGGATCGCCGACGGAGACCCGTTGGGGGTTCACCTGATAAGCCCAGACCTCGAAGTGCGTCAGCGTGGCTTCCCCGTAGATGGTCGCGAACGCCCCATCCACGGCATCCGCACCGTGGGCCAGCTTCACCCGACCGATGCGCGGGACGTTGAAACGGGGGTCGAACGTGAGCCAGTCCTGTCCCAGGTAGACCTCGCAGTAGGCGTGGAAATCCATGGCCGACCCGGGATCAGTAAAGCCGATGTCGGGAAGATGTCCGGTGACGTAGCGGGCGGGGAGATTGAAGGCACGGCAGAGGGCGATGGCCGTGTGGGCGAAATCACGGCAGACGCCGAATCGACGGGCGATGACTTCGGAAGCCGACAGGTCCGGGCGGCCGGAGCCGAAGCGGTACTCGATGTTGTTGTGGACCCAATCGCAAATGGCCTGGACCCGGGTGAGGCCGTGGGGGATATGGCCGAATTGTCTCCAGGCAAAGTCCATCAGCTTGTCCGAATCGCAGTAGCGGCTGGGCAGTGTGTACCGGAGCAGATCGAAGGGGAGTTGGCTCACCGGCAGGATGGGACCGATCACCTGCCGGGTGTCGGGTTCAGCGGAGACCGCGACCAGGGCATCGTGACGGATCTCGTTGACGCCGGGCATGAGAAGCGATCGGTAGGTGATGTTGCCGTGGCTGTCCTGAAACTCATAGGAAGGCAGACCAATGCCGAACGAGAGCTTTTCCTGCATGACCAACACCCGGCCCTCCAGTCGTGGCCGGAGGACGAACAGCACCGGCGTCTGGACCGGGGTGCGGTACGCAAGGCTGCAACCGACTCGGACGGTGAGATTCAAGGGCGTCCAGTTCATCTCTCCCAAGGTCGCCTACATTGATGGCGGGGGATAGCTCCGATCTCTGCCGTCGCCATGTCTTGACGCATGGACAGGCGTCCGCGACAACGCGTCCCGCATGCTTTCCGTGTCTGTTGTCGAGATTGAGCGGTCCATCCGCAATGTGCCGGATTTCCCCAAGCCGGGAATCCAGTTCAAGGACATCACCCCGGTCCTGGCGGACGGACGCCTGTTTCGCGGGGCGATGGAACATCTGCTGGCCGGGGTCCCGATCGGTGGCGTCGACAAGGTGGTGGGAATCGATGCCCGGGGGTTCATCTTCGGTGCGGCCGCTGCGGCGATGCTCGGGTGCGGATTCGTTCCGGTCCGCAAGAAGGGCAAGCTCCCTTGGACCACCCATGAACAGAGCTATGACCTGGAGTACGGTTCGGCGACGGTCGCTGTCCATGTGGACGCCGTGCAGGCAGGCGAGCGGGTGTTGCTCCTCGACGATCTTCTGGCCACTGGCGGCACGGCGGCCGCGACACTGGCGTTGTTGGAAAAGCTCGGGGCGGAGATCATCGGGATGCGGTTCCTGATCGAGTTGGCCTTCCTCGGAGGCCGGGCGCGATTGGGGAATCATCCGGTGACCGCGTTGATCAACTACTGAGTTCCGCCTCCTAATCCTTCCGGGAATGATCCAGCAACTCGACCTGACCCTCTTCCGTTTTTTCAACCAGTCCATTGCCACGCCCTGGCTGGACCCGGTGATGAAGTTCTTGAGCGGCAATGTGTATTTCATACCGCTGGTCGTGCTGTTGGTGGCCGGTTTGATTGGCTGGGGCGGTCGTCGGGGTCGGGTCTTCGTCGTCATGGTGGCCCTCGTCCTGGGGGTGGGTGATCCCGCGCTGGTGGGCACCCTGAAGAAGACGATCCGACGGGATCGCCCCTTCGTGGACCACGCGGATACCCGGTTGCTGGTGGGCAAAGGAACGACCTTCTCCATGCCTTCCGGGCATGCAGCCATCTGGGGGGCCATCACGTCGTTGACCTTCCTCCTTTACCGCCGGCGCTGGGTGCCGGTGGCGGTGGTCGCATTCGGTGTGGGCCTCTCGCGGATGTACCTGGGAGTGCACTATCCGAGCGACGTCGTAGCGGGTTGGACCCTCGGGTTGGTGTACGGCGTGGTGCTGGCAAGGATGGCGGCCTGGCTCTGGGGTGCCATCGGAAGGAAATGGTTCCCGGAATGGTACCGGGCCCTGCCGAACCTTCTCAGCCCGGACGAGGGCGAGCGCCTGCCGGCACCGGCGCATGCCCACTGGGAGACTCTCGGTCGATGCCTGCTGGTGTTGTTGCTGGTCGGACACTGGATCTATGTGGGGCGGGCGGTCATCGAGTTGTCGGAGGACGAGGCCTACCAATGGATCTGGTCGAAGCGCCTGGCGCTTTCCTATTACAGCAAGCCGCTGGGCATTGCCGTGGCCCATTGGATCGGGACCTACATTGGCGGCGATACCGAGTTCGGCGTGCGCTTCCTGCCGCCCCTGTTGTCCTTCCTGATCGGTTGGGTGTTGCTTCGGTTTGTGTCGGCGCGGACGGATGGGCGGACCGGGTTCCTGTCCATCCTGGGATTGCAGGCGACGCCGTTGCTGGCGGTAGGTTCCGTCCTGCTGACGATCGATCCGTTGACCGTCGCCTTCTACACGCTGGGAATGCTGGCCACCTGGCGCGCGATCCAAGAGGACTCGACGGCCTGGTGGGGCGTCGTCGGCGTCACGCTCGCGGGGACCCTGTTGAGCAAGTATTTCGCGCCGTTTCAGGTGATCGCCATCGCCCTGGCGCTGGCGGTGGTGCCGGGTGGATGGAAACAGTTGCGGCGGCCGGGTCCTTACCTGGCGCTGGCCGTTCTCGCGCTGGGGACGTTGCCCATCCTGATCTGGAATGCGCAGAACGACTGGATCACGTTCACCCACCTCAGCGAACGCGGCGGGCTCAAGAGCGCCTGGAAGTTCAAGCCGAACTTCCTGATCGATTTCACCCTGGCCGTCACGGCGCTGCTCAACCCCGTCTGGGTCGGCCTGGTGGCGGTGGCCTCGGTTGCCATCTGGCGATCCCGAACCGCTCCGGTGATGGAGCGGTTCCTGACGGTCTTCTCGCTTCCGATCTTCCTGTTCTACCTCGGGTACACGATCCGTTCGCGGGTGCATCCCAACTGGATCGCCGCTGCCGTCCTGCCGGGGATGCTGGCCGCGACGTTGTACTGGCATCGACGCTGGCGGGAGGGTGCGCCCGGAGTGGTGGGTTGGCTGCGTGCGGGTCTTTTCCTCGGCCTTCCCCTCGTGGTGCTGATGCACGACACCAACCTGGTCGGCAAGATCACCGGCACGCCGTTGCCCTATCGCATCGAGCCTCTGACGCGGGTCCGGGGTCACCGCGACTTCGGCCAGCAGATGGCCCAGCTCCGCACCAACCTTCTGGCCGAGGGCAAGCCGGTGTTCGTCGTCGCCGATCACTATGGCCGGGCGGGCCTGCTCAGCTTCTACCTGCCGGGTGGCCCCGAGTCCCTGCCGGATCATCCCTTCGTGTACGAGGTGCGGAGGGATCGCATTTCCAGCCAGTTCCATTTCTGGCCCGGCTATCAGGGGCGGAGGGGGGAGAACGCGCTGTTCGTCCGTCAGAAGTCGAATGACCCCAATCAACTGCTCCCGGCGTCCCTCGCGGAGGATTTCGAGAAGGTCGAGCCGCTCGCTGCGTTGAACGTCCTGTACCGTGGGCGGCTGTTCCACGAATACGAGGTGTTCGTCTGCCGGGGGAAGCGGTGAAACGGGAAGCCTCCGTGGTTTATCCGCAGATGGCGCAGATTCCGCAGATGATAAGGGCCTCGATGGGGTCGTGGCCAGGCAGGCGGTCTTACCCTGCGGGTGAAGATCCCTCCGCGGGAATTGCCTTGGGGATCTGCGTCTTCAGCGCCATCGGCGAATGGAACCCCGCTTCTTAGAGTGAACGTTCCCCTGGAAATGCGACGCGACTGGACCGTCCGGGATCACGATCTCGCGGCCACGCTGGGTTCCGGCCAAGCCTTTGGATGGGAGCAGGACGGGCCGGGGTGGGTTGGGGTGATCGCGGGACGCTGGGTGCGGGTCTGGCAGACGGGGGAGATCCTCTCGGCGGCGACGGCGGAACCCGTCGTCGACTGGCACTGGCTCGAACATTACCTGGCAATCGACGAAGATCTGGCGTCCGTCCTCGCGACCTTTCCAGACGATGCCCCACTCCGTGAGGCGGTGGCCGCCTGTCCTGGGCTGCGGCTTCTGCGTCAGGATGCCTGGGAAGCGTTGGCCTGCTTCATCTGTTCCTCGACCAAACAGATCGTCCAGATCCGGCAAATCGTCCGGATGCTGCGGGAACGGCATGGAGCCCCGGTGCCAGTGCCGCCCGGAGTCGTGCCGGCATTCGCCTTCCCGACCCCGGCCCGCCTGGCGGCGTTGGAAGAGCGGGATCTCCGCGACTGCAAGCTGGGCTTCCGAGCGCCCTATCTCCTTGCCGCCGCCCGGCGGGTCGCTTCCGGGGAACTGGATCTCGAAGCAATCCAGCGACTCCCTCTGGAGGAGGCGCGGGCGAGACTCATGGAGTTGCACGGCGTGGGGCGCAAGGTCGCCGATTGCGCACTGTTGTTTGGATTCGGTTTCCCGACGGCGTTTCCCGTCGATGTCTGGGTGCGGGTGGCCTTGAAACGACTCTATTTTCCGCGGGCGCGAAAGCTCCGTCCGCGGCGTCTGGAGGAGTTCAGTGCCGCCCATTTCGGGCCCAACGGCGGTTACGCGCAGCAATACCTCTTCCACTATGTCCGGACCCACCTGGGGCGAACCTGGGCGGCACGCTCCCGTCCTGCCCGGCCGGGTTGAGCGGGAACCAGGTGGCCCGCGCCGTTCCCACCCTTGGAGATCCTGGGCGCCTTCGGACACTGCCGCTCCCGGGACCGCGGGCGTCCTCACCCGCCTCTTCTCACCCCACGCCCAAGCAGCCCCGTCCTACCGGCCCTTCCGACCCGACCTGCTACGACGTCTTCTATGCCCGGAAAGACAACGCGCCCATCCCGTCACCCATTCTCCGCCAACGCATCCGTAGCGCCCCTGCACCGGGAGGTTCATGGTTTTGCGCATGAACTGGCTGACTTGGTCGCTGCTTTCCGCGTTGTTCGCCGCGCTCACCGCCATTCTGGCGAAGATCGGCGTGACCGGTGTGAACTCCAATGTCGCCACCGCCGTGCGCACGACCTTCGTGCTGGGTTTCACCTGGTTGCTCGCCGTGCCCGGTCTCCACGAATCGCCGCTCATGTCGTTGAGCCGACGCACCTGGTTGTTTCTGGCGTTGTCGGGGCTTGCAACGGGAGCGTCGTGGATCTGCTACTTCCGCGCGCTCCAGTTGGGCAAGGCGTCGCAGGTCGCACCGGTGGACAAGTTGAGCGTGGTGCTGGTGCTCGTCTTCGCCGCCCTGTTCCTCGGCGAAAAACTCTCGCTCCAGGAATACGCCGGCGCGGGCCTCATCGCCGCCGGAGCTCTGCTCATCGCCTTCAAGTAGCGGTTGGTTCGATCGCTCACCTGGGGGAATTTGCTCTGCCGCTTCGCCGCTGGCTTTGGCGGACACACGGAGCGCACACACCGATTTGTCGATGGTTCCAGGTCAAACCCAGTGCCTGTCCCTCCGCGTGAGATTTCCCCTGAACCGAACCGGCATGCGACGGTCGGCATGCGGAACCCTCCGCCCACCCCGTCCACCGCAGCACGGATCCGAACGGTTCCCATCCTCCCTCCGAAGGCGGATCGTCACGAACGAGCCCGATCCCGCACCGTCACCGCGCCATGGCGAATTGCGATGTCCATTTGGAACTGGATCCAACGAACATTTTCCGAGCCGGGGAGCCGCTTCGGGGCATTCTTCGGATCCGCACGGACAGCCCGGTTGGATCGAAGGCGGTCCAGTTGGAAGTAGGCTGGAAGGTCCGTGGCCACGGCAATCCCGGAAGCACGGTCACCCATACCGCCGTGCTTCATACGGGCCCGATCCAGAGGTCAATGAACCTGCCGTTCGAGATTCCGCTGCCCAACGGCCCGGTCTCGCATGCGGGCGCGCGGTTCACCGTGGGCTGGACAGCGACCGCCCGCGTGGACATCAACTGGGCCATCGACCCCAAGGACAGCGTCGAGTTTACCCTGCTGCCTTCGGCGTCAGCCGAGGAACCCTACCACTACGGTTTCGTGGCTCCGCAACTCGGAGCCGACAGCCAGCAGCCAGCTCAGGCTGCCTTCGGTGCTCCCGCCATGATCCTGGGCGGCTTTGGTGCCATCGGACTGATCCTCGCCAGTACCGGCGCAGTTCAGCGGGAGTGGGGGGCTGATGCTCTTTGGGGCGTTGTTTCTGGCCATCGCGGCGGCCGGACTGATCCGCGGCTTCCGACTGCCCCGGCGCGTTGCTGAACGTCGGCTTGGAAAGGTTCAGATCACGGTTGACCCGCTCCAACCTTATCGGGGCGATTGGGTCCGGATCCAGTTGCAGGCCAACCCAGGACCGGGGGTCCAGACCGGCCGGGCGAAGGTGACGTTGCGCGGGCAGGTACGTACCGTGCGCGGCACCGGAAAGAACCGCCGGACGGCCTGCCACCCTCTCCACGAGTCAACGGTCGTGCTGCGAACCGTTGGAAGCGCTCGCGTGCCCGGGTCGGCCCAATCGTGGGCCTGACAAATCCGGATCCCACACGATGCGGGCCCCAGCTTCTGGGAGACAAACAATCACCTGACATGGACACTCGACGTCCGCATTGAACTGCCGGGAACGATCGACTGGACGGACACCGTTACCCTGGGAGTCCTGCCGGGCTGGGTACAGCCGAGCCTGTAGGGAGAGATCGCCGTTCCCCGTCGCCAGGTGGCAAACCCTTGACGCGAGAAGGCGGAGGCAATTGCACCAGGTGACCGAACCGATCCGCCGCGACCCAAGCTCGTGGCCGTCGAACCTGGATCAACCGTGGGACTGAACTGGTCTGCAATGTTGGCTTCTTTTCATGGGGGCGAGCTTTTCAAGCTAACGTCCTGCACCATCAAGCCGATGGCCGGGTTCGCTGGGGCGAAGTGTGACGGCGGATCGTGTGCAGCGCCTTGTGACGAGTCCAGCCCGCCGCAATCAACAACTCGACCTGGGGCTCATCCTGACACCGCCCCCGATCAACTGGGGAGGATTCGGACGGAGAACAGAGTCTCCTCACGTCGTCTCCTACGTGTAGGCGACGAGGTGACGAGGCTCACTTCAGTCGGGCGGGGAACGCGCGAAGG
>JBDNHZ010000557.1:0-23300 GCA_041688515.1 Verrucomicrobiota bacterium | reverse complement strand
CATTTCGTGAGGCAGGAGCAGTAGGCATCGCGGTGCTCGATTTGGCGAATCCGTGTCGTGTGCCTGGAGGAAGGCGCGTAGGGCGTTAACGGACGGGACTGTCCGAAATCATATCCCAACCACAGGAAGTAGCGAAGAACCCAGACCGATCGGTCTGATCCGGCTGATCGCTCTGATCCACATTCTGGAACTTCTCTTGCCCTTGGACGGGGGGCTGATTAGACCCTGGGTATACGCCCGGCCGCGGCGATCGTTGGCCGGGCGCATTGATTCAACTTTCGCGCACAATGCCGTACACCACTTGTTCCGTTCCCGCGGGCGAGAAGATTTCGATCACCGCCGGCAAACTTCAGGTCCCCGCGAATCCGATTGTCCCCTTCATCCGTGGCGACGGCACGGGACCTGACATCTGGACCGCCAGCCAGCGGGTCTTCGACGCCGCGGTGGAGAAGGCCTACGGCGGCACGCGCAAGGTCTCCTGGATGGAGGTGTTCGCCGGGGAAGAAGCGTTCAAGCGGTTCAACAATTGGCTCCCCGACGACACCGTCGCTGCGTTCAAGGAGTTCCTGGTGGGCATCAAGGGACCGCTGACGACCCCGGTCGGCGGCGGCATCCGTTCCCTCAACGTCGCTTTGCGGCAGATGCTGGATCTCTACGTCTGCCTTCGGCCCGTGCAGTACTTCACCGGAGTGCCCAGCCCGGTGAAACGTCCCGAGAAGGTGGACATGGTGATCTTCCGCGAGAACACCGAGGACATTTACGCCGGCATCGAGTTCGCCGCCGGCACGCCCGAGGCCCAGAGGGTCCTCGACTTCATCGCCCGCGAATTTCCAAAGGATTTCAGCAAGATCCGGTTCGGCACCCAGGCCAAGGCCGAGGAATACTGGAGCCGGGTGGGAACGCCGGGCTTCGATACCTCGGTGAAGGTGGGTGTCGGGATCAAGCCGGTGAGTTGGTCGGGCACGACGCGACTGGTCCAGAGCGCCATCGAGTACGCGCTGAAGAGCGGACGCAAGTCGCTGACCCTGGTCCACAAGGGCAATATCATGAAGTACACGGAAGGTGCCTTCCGCGACTGGGGCTATGCGGTGGCGACCGAGCAGTTTGGCGATCAGGTGTACACCTGGGCCCAGTGGGAGAAGACCAAGAAGGAGAAGGGCGAGGACGCCGCCAATGCCGAGCAGAAGGCCGCTCTCGCCGGGGGCGCGTTGCTGGTGAAAGACGCGATCGCAGACATCGCCCTGCAACAGGTGCTGACCCGGCCCGAGGACTTCGATGTCATCGCGGCGCTGAATCTGAACGGCGATTACCTGTCGGACGCCCTGGCGGCCCAGGTCGGCGGCATCGGCATCGCCCCGGGTGGCAACATCAATTACATCACCGGCCACGCCATCTTTGAAGCGACCCATGGCACGGCACCGAAGTACGCCAACAAGGACATGGTCAACCCCGGTTCCGTGGTGCTGTCCGGTGAGATGATGTTCCGGCATCTCGGCTGGATCGAGGCCGCCGATCTGATTCTCAAGGGATTGAACGGTGCCATCGGCAGCAAGCGGGTGACCTACGACTTCGCCCGTCAGATGGAGGGAGCGACCCAGATCAAGTGCTCCGAGTTCGGCGAAAACATCGTGGCGCACATGTAGGCTGGGCTCCGGGAGCTTGGCGGAATGGCCTCATCCCTTCAGGGTGAGGCCATGTCCATTTCATCTGCCTTTCTCAAGGCAACCTTGTGCGCCGCGCTGGCGGCGGTTCTCCCGGTGCAGGGCGGTGAAACCGACCGGACCCTCGACGTCTACTGGATCGACTCGCAGGGCGGCGGTTCCACGCTGGTGGTGACTCCGGCCGGCGAATCGGTCCTGTTCGACTCGGGCAATCCCGGCGGACGGGACTCGGCGCGCATCCTTCGGGTGGTCCGTGAGGTGGCGGGGTTGAAGCGGATTGATCATCTGGTCACCACCCATCTCCACTCGGATCACTACGGCGGCGCGCCGGAGATCGCTGCGGCCCTTCCGATCGGGATCGTCCATGACAACGGGGTTCCCGAGCGCGATCCCGATGGACGCAATGATCCCTCCTGGCCACAGCGGATCCGGGGTTACCGCGACATGAAGGTGGCGGGGCGCGAAGTGGTGGAAGCGGGCGGATCCATCGCGCTCAAGGCGGCACCGGGCCAAGGCCCGAAGCTTTCCCTGCGGTTCGTCGCTGCCCGGCAGAAACTGGCGGTCTCGACCGGAGCCGTGTTGAACATCCGGGATTGCCGGGATCCCAACCCCAAGGCGGTGGACACTTCAGACAACGCCAATTCGATCGTCACCCTGATCGAGTTGGGTGGGTTTCGATTCTTTCACGGCGGCGATCTCAGTTGGAACACCGAGGCAACCCTGGTCTGTCCGCTGGATCAGGTGGGAGTGGTGGACGTGTACCAAGTGAATCATCACGGGCTCGACGTGAGCAGCAATCCGATGCTCCTCCGGGTCCTGGCACCGAGCGTTGCAGTGTTCAACAACGGTCCCACCAAGGGAGCTCATCCACGGGTCGTGGCCGACCTGCGGGCGCTGGAGCGTTCGCCGGCGATCTACCAGGTGCATCGCAACCAGACGGTGGCCGAGGCCAACACGGCGGCGGAACGAGTGGCGAATGCGGTTTCGGAGGGAGGGAACCACCTGTGGATGCAGGTCGCTGCGGATGGACGTTCCTATCGATTGGAAGTGCCTGCGTCGGGGCATTCACAGCGCTATCAGGTGATGCGCGCAGGTCTGTGAAAGGAATTTACTGACAAGATGTTGTCAATGGGGTTGACCCCGGAGGGAGTAGGGGAGTCTTCTAAGGAAGGTCGGTTCGATCGGGGGGACATCAATGGGAACTTTCAGGGAGGCAGCAGCAGAAGAATTCGGTTGGGACAAGGAGGCCTTCGAAGCGAAGGTTTTTCTCCATTGTCTGGAAACCTTTCCACGGATCCTCGCGCGGATCCTGTGGCCTTGGCGCGATCGCTTTTTCCGGGTCGACCTCGCTGCGATCGGGTTGGTGGCGGACCTGACCAGCTACAACGACGTCTTTCAGGTGGCCCAAGGCTTCGCCGATTCGCACCGGGACCGGGGTTTCTTGCGAGACACCCTTGGATTGCGGCCGCGCGGTCGGAGACTGCTGGCGCTGGCCCGCGAACTCCTCCCGGGCCGTCGCCAGAGTCAGACCAACCTGGAGCCGGCGAACCGGGCGGGAGTGGTCTGGCGCAAGTCGGACTCCCGGGAGCCTGCGGAGGCGGTGGAGTCCGAAGCCGGGGCTGACGCGAGCGCGGAAGGGGAGGGAGACTCGAAGGCAACCGTGGCAAGAGACGCGGGGAAATCTTCCGAAAAGCCCTTCATTCCTGCCAGAGGGGCTGCCTTGCGGGCAAAAAAGCGCTCCGACTGAGCCGGGGTGAGGCGGGCGAAGACGCCCGTGGGGGGCGACGCTTGGGGGCGCGGCCGTCCCCGGCCGCTTCGGAGGGACGAGTTCGACGAGTCCCCATGACCGACTTCCGGCGTTTCGGACTCGCGGAGCTCGTCTCTCCAGATTTCAGCTCAAAGCGGACTACTCCGGCTTGTGCACTGAGTGGCAGGCCTTGCAATTGACGGCAGCCTTCCAGGCATCCATGGCCCCCGGCTGATTGGCGGCGAGCGACTGGGCTGCGGCATGGAGGGCGGTGGTCTTCTCGGTCCAGCTCTTCAGGTCGCCCTTGGGAGGCGTGTTGAGGGTGAGTTGGTAGGTCAGGTCCACCATGGTCTTGTGGTCGGTAGCACTGCCTTCACCCTTGGAGACTCGGGCGCACATGGATTCCTTGCCTTTGAAACCCGTTTCCATGACCTGCTTGATGGTCTGGCTGGGCTTGAGCTTGGTGGCGCAACCGGCGGCGAAGGCGGCGGTGGCGAGGCTGATGGCGAGAAGTTTGAAGTGGCGTTGCATTGCTCGGCTCGGTTTTACAGTGGATTGCGGATGGACGATCGCCAGCGAACGATCGCCAGCATCGGGGAAAGAGAAACGTGAACCGGGGCGGCGGGCCAAGCGTTTCCTTTCTTCCCGATCGGGATTTGGCCTTCGCACCACGCGTTCCCCACCGTAGATTCCTCTCATGGCCAAGATCGTACTCGTCGATGACGAACTGACCATGGTCCAGATGGTGGCGGAGGTCCTGCGGGGTGAAGGCCATGAAGTGTTCCCGTTCACGAGTCCTCTCGGCGTGGCCGAGGCCTTGGTGGAACGGCAGCCAGATCTCGTGATCACCGATCTGTACCTGGACAAGACCAAGCCGCACGGGCTGGAGATCATCCGCAAGGCGCGGTCGCTCCAACCGCCGGCGGTGGTCATCATGGTGACGGGATTTGGAACGGTGGAAAGCGCCGTGGAAGCGATGCGTCTGGGTGCCTATGACTACCTGGAGAAGCCGTTCAAGCTGGAGGAACTCAAGCTGTGCGTGCAGCGGGCCCTGACCTACACGCAGACCGTCCATGAGAACACCCAGCTCCGCCGCGAGCTCCGCCAGAAATACGGGTTCAGTCAGATCATCGGGAGCAGCGACCGCATGCAGGAGGTGTTCCGCCTCGTCGAGCGCGTGGCCGACACCGATGTCACGGTGCTGATCCTGGGCGAGAGCGGAACCGGCAAGGAACTGGTTGCCCGCGCCCTTCACTACAATTCACGCCGGTCCAGCGGTCCCTTCATCCCGATCAATTGCTCGGCCCTGCCCGAAAACCTCCTCGAATCGGAGCTGTTCGGTCATCGCAAAGGCTCCTTCACCGGCGCGATCTCCGACAAGAACGGTCTGTTCCATGATGCCGACGGGGGAACCATCTTTCTGGATGAAATCGGGACCATGCCCGCTCAGTTGCAGAGTCGGTTGCTCCGCGTCCTTCAGGAGAAAGAAGTGCGTCGGGTCGGAGACAACGCCTCGGTCCACGTCAACGTCCGGGTGCTCGCCGCGACCAATGAGAATCTCGAGCGGCTGGTGAGGGACGGGAAGTTTCGGGAGGACCTCTACTACCGTCTGAACGTCGTCCCGGTGGTCATGCCGCCCCTCCGCGAGCGTACCGACGACATTCCCATGTTGGTCGCCCATTTTCTCCGGGACAAGATCCACTCCCGCTCCGGGCAGCCCTGCCGGATCACGCGTCGGGCCATGGACGCATTGTGCGCCCATTCCTGGCCGGGAAATGTCCGGGAACTGCAAAATGCGGTGGAACGGGCCTGCGTCCTCTCGGACCTGCCGCTGTTCCGCGCCCGGGATCTGCCGCCGGTGGTGCAGCGGGGAGTCATCGGGACGGATACCGACGAGGAATCCGAAGCGGTCGTCCTGGAAGAACCGGTGGGGCCACAGACCAGCGGTCACTCGCCCGGTTCCACGGCCACTGGATCCGTTGGATCGGCACCCGGATTGCCCAGTGGGTTTCCCTCGAACGTGGTGAGTCTGCGCCGGCTCGTCCGCGACCAGGAGCAAGCCTACATCGAGCACGTCCTCAGGCTCACGAATCAGAACAAGGAGGAATCGGCCCGACTGCTCGACATCAGTCTGGCCACCCTCTACCGCAAGCTCGCCGAAGAGGATCTGTAGGCGGGCAAGGACGCCCGCGATCCCGCCCACGTGCACTGATCGGTCTGATCGGACGGATCCGTCTGATCTCCCTCTGACTCAGAAGCCGCGCAACACCTGCTTCAGCGCGGCTTCGGCGCTCACGGATTCCATCATGCGGGTCAGTTCCTCCGGCGTGCCGGCGATCGGGCGGCCGTCGTAGCGGTAAAAGTCCAGAGAGCGACCGGCGACGGCGGGGTTCGGGATGCGGACCCAGCCCGTTCGGAGGGGTTCAACCGGTGGATTGAGCGTTGGGGTCTCGATGACGCACTGGTGGGGCACCCGCACGGCGGCGGCGATGTGCATGAAGGCGGTATCGACGGAGAGGAAGGCGCGGCTACGGCAGACGAGGGCGGCGGCGTGGCGAAGGCTGGGCGTCGCCGGGAACCGGATGCAGGACTCGGGAAGGGCCGCGCGGAGTTGAGAATGGACTTCGGCTTCCCCGGGGCCGCCGAAGGCCACGATGGGACGACCCGGCCGCGCCTCCGAGAACTTGCGGCAGAACTCAATCCACCGAGGCACCGGCCAGCGGCGGAGAGCGAGATTCTTGGTGCCGCCGGATCCCATATGGATCCCGAGCCAATCGGTGCCGTCGAAGTTCTGCTCCCGTTCCCAATGAACGGCCCATTGGTGTTCGGTGGGCGACAGGTTGAGTTCGCAGGTTGGTTGGGTCAGCCGTTGGGGAAGACCCAGGAGGGAGAGGAGGCGCAGGTTGTTCACGGCTCCGGACACCGTGTAGTCCTGTGGGAGGGAGTCGGTCACCAGCCAACGGTCGATCGCGGACTCGTTTTCGTATTGATGGGAGAGACGGCGTCGGGCTCCGATGATCCGGGTCACGATGCGGTACTCGCGCCGGCCCTGGGGATGGAGGGTGAGGGAGAGATCGTAACGCCGGGCCCGGAGGCCAAGAAGGAACCGGATGGAATGGTGTCGGGGACCGGCGATCAGGTTGAACTGATGGACCTGATCGAGGTGAGGGTTGCCTTGAAGCAGTTGCTCGCTGCCGGGCCAGAGGACGGCAGCTTCAATTCGCGCCGCGGGAAATTGCAGGCGGAGTTCGTGGAAGACCGGGGTGGCCTGCAGGGTGTCTCCGATCCCGGCGAGACTGATGACCAGCACCCGGGCGGGGGGCGATGACCGGGCACTGTCCATCGTCAGTAGCGCTTCCAGGTGCCCGGGCCGCCGGCGATGCCGGCCCGGCCGATGGGGATCAGTCGGACTTCCTCGGGGGCGGCAAGCGTGGGGCTGACCCGGAACTTCAGTTCACGCCGGCCGGGGGGCAGCACCTCAAAGGACCAGACGCTTCCCCGTCGGACCTGAAGGCCCAACTGACGGACGGGTTCGGTTCCGCGGATATCCCAGGAGGCGCGGTACTCGTTGTGGCCATTGGGCAGGACTTCGAAATCGAGGAGTGCGGGCGCATTGGTCCACCGCCAGGGCGTGGCTGGAGGGAGGGCGGCGGTGCGAAGGACGGTCGAGCGGAGCAGATCGGTGACGCCTCCCTTGTTGGAACGGAGGCTCCCGGCGTTCCAAAGCATGAGGCCGTTGGCTCCGCCCGGGCTCTGGACCAATCGGACCTGGGAGGCGATCTCCTGGGCCGTGCGATCGGTGCCGATCCGGGCGGTGGCGATGCCGGCGTAGAGATGTCTCTGGCGCACGTTTTGGGCGGCCCACCAGGACAGGAGCACCGGAAAGCTCTGCTCCCGTTGATCGATGTTCCAGTAGAGTTGCGGGGTGAGGTAATCCACCCAGCCCTCTCCGAGCCAGCGCCGGGCATCGGCCGACAGCACCTCGAAGGCGTCGAGACCGCGGATGCCCTGGGGGACATTGGGACGCCAGATGCCGAACGGACTCACCCCGAACTGGACCCAGGACTTGGTCTGGTGAACCGCGCCGGCGGCACGTTCGACAAACTCGTCCACGTTGGCCCGACGCCATTCCGCCAGGGATCGCCCCCGGCCGTAGCGTTTGAAGCTGCGTCGATCCGGGAAGGGAACCTCGCCCCCGGCACCGTCCTTGACAGGATAGGGGTAGAAGTAGTCGTCCATGTGGAGCGCATCGATGTCGTAGCGCTTCACCAGATCGAGGACCACCCGGAGTCCATGCTCGCGCACGATGGGTTCCCCGGGATCGAGCCAGACCTGGTTGCCATAGACGAGGGCAACCGCGGGATTGCGCGCGGCGAAATTTGATGGGGAGATCGGGGATCGTGAGGAGTCGGTCTTGGACCGGAAAGGATTGATCCAGGCGTGGAGTTCGAGCCCTCGTTCGTGAGCTTCGCGAACCGCGAACTCCAGCGGGTCCCAGCGTGGAACCGGAGCCTGTCCCTCGCGGCCACTGAGGTATTCGGACCAGGGTTCAAGGGACGATTCGTACAGGGCATCGCCCTGCGGCCGCACCTGGAGGACCACGGCATTCAGTCCGGTATTGCGCGCCAGTTCGAGCAGAGTCCGGAGTTCCTGTTGCTGGCGGTAGACGGGCAAACCGGGCTTCGAGGGCCAGTCGATGTTGCCCTTGGTGGCAATCCAAAGCGCCCGCAATTCTCGCGGGAGCTCCGGAGCAGGGGGAGTTCGACGCACGACCGGCGCGGCGAGACCGGACCAGGTCGCGACAAGCAGGGCAGGGAACCAGAGGGGAAAGCGCATTCGAACTCCGGCACGTTGGCGGAGGTGGAGGGGATCTGCAAGGAGGGCGGTGCGGCACCCGCATCAGAGGGCGCATCTTGACGCAAACCTGGGTAGCTGCCGACGTGAGGAGGCGGATGCTCCCGTGCTCTGCTTCGTCTGGGATCCGCCTCGTTCCCTCGGCAGCTACCCCACCGCCCCGTCCGTAGCTGCCGAAGTGAGGAGGCGGATCCCAAACGGGCGGGGGCAGTGTCAACATGCGCCCGCACCGGCCTCGGACGAGCTCGTCCGGACATCGACTTCCGGGGGAGGGCCTGGCTAGGGTGGGCTCATGCCAAGTTTCGATGTCGTTTCGAAGGTCAATTCGATGGAGGTCGAGAATGCCGTGAACCAGGCGCAGAAGGAGTTGCTGACCCGATTCGATTTCAAGGGGAGCAACGCCGAGATCGTCCAGGAGAAGTTCGAGATCAAGTTGCGTGCGCCGGACGCGTTCAAGATGAAGGCCCTGGTCGAAATGGTGGTGGCCCGGTTGGCCAAACGGGGCATCAGCATGAAGAGCGTCGATCAGGGTGAAGCCGAACTCTCGTCCCTCGGCCACGCCCGACAGAGCATCAAGATCAAGCAGGGGATCGAAGGGGCCGAGGCCAAGGAGATCGCCACCTTTGTCCGGGGGTTGAACCTCAAGGTGACCGCGGCGATCCAGGGAGATGAGCTCCGGGTCACCGGCAAGAACCGCGACGATCTCCAGACCGTCATGAACGCCATTCGCGGTCACGATTTCCCTGTCGCCGTGGGATTCGTCAACTTCCGCGATTGAATCCAAGCGTCTCCCAGACACAAAAAAGCCGGGGTGCGGTGGATCCGCAACCCCGGCTTGGATTCAGTCCGGCTTCAGCTCACGGCCGATGCAACCGGTAGAACTGGGCGGCTGCGGTCGTCGGGATGTTCAGGACGGCGCTCTCGCCCTCCGTGGTGACCGCGGGGCCGGCGATCCATCCGTCGGTCGGAGCCGTGGATGCCTGGAGGACGAACCCGTTGGCGAGCGCCGCCGCCGGGAAGCTGAAACGAGCAGAGCCATCCGGGTTCAGGGTAGCGGCCAGGCGGTAGTCGAGACTCACCCCCGGCGTCAGCACGTCCGAGTAGGAGGTGCCGATCTTCAGCAGATCGACGTCGAGGGAACCAAAGCCCGATTCCTGGCGTAGGGCGAAGGCGACCATGTCGTTCGGAAACGGTGAGTCCGTGCCGGTGACGCTGGGCGAGCCTTCGTTCAGAGGATTGACCCAAAGGGTGGCGACTCCGGTGGAGACGTTGTACCGGATCAAGACCGTGATCGGTTGGCCCGGCAAGAGTTGGGTGGGATGCCAGATCGAAGCGGTGGCGGCGTTGTTGGCCAGGCCGAGTTGGAACTGGCCGCTCGGAGCGCTCTGGCGTCCGGCAAACAGGCGACCGCGGAAGGAGCCATTGGCATTGCCCAGATAATGGGCGAAGTAGGTTCCGGCGGCCGAGGTGGGGATCGAATTGAAGATCAGGTCGAGTCGGGCGTAGAGAACAACGCCGTCGGCGATGCGGATGGTCGGGGAGTTGTAGGTGATGTTGATGTCCTCCCGGTTGGTGGTGGTGGTCATCAATTGGGCCTTGCCCCCGCGCACGATCACCGGGCCGTCATTGGTCCCGCTGTGCGGGATCCAGAGGCCGGTGAGGTTGAGGGCGGTCTCGTCGGCGTAATCGAACGGTTCATCAAGGATCACGCCGAGGGTTTTGGCCACGGTGACATTGAACCCGTTGGTCACGCTGGTGAACCCGTCGGTGATCACCACCTCGACGCGCGAGGCACCGGTGGCGGTGCCGCTGGTGGTGATGCGGAGCGTCCGGGTCGGGCCGGTCCCGCTAACGGCAATCGCCGTGAGCAACTCGGCGTTGACCGCGGTGGCCGTGACCGTGAGGGCATCGCCCTCGGGATCGGACACGTTCACCACCAGGTTGGTCTCGACGCCGGGAAGGGTGACGAGGTCGGTCAGGCCGGACAGGGCGGGCTCGCCCACAATCAGGTCGAAGGAGCGATTGGCCGAGTTTCCATCGGTGTCGCGCACGGTGAGCGTGATGTTGGCGATGCCTTGCTGGGCGGCGGCCGGGGTGACGGTCACGGCGCGCTCCGCACCAACCCCGCCGAAGGTGATGTTGGCGACGGGAACGAGGGTCTCGTTCGACGAAGCCCCGGCGACCGTCAGTTCCTCCACCAACGTTTCGCCGTCCGCGACCGTGAAGGCGAGGGGACCCACGGGCACGCCGGCTCCGGTCTTCTGCCGGGGCAGAGTGGAGAGGATGGGCGGGTTCTGGGTCGGATCACCGCCCTCGGCCACATCGGCGAAACGGGTGCCAACCCGGAGGTTGTCCACGCGGATGTCCCCGATGCCGGTCGCCTGACGAAAGGCGACCTGACTCATGCCCAGGCCGACGCCGCGGGTGTCGGTCGAGACGGCCCGGTCCGACGCGGTCGTTTCCGTCGCCGGGTTGACCCAGACCGTCGCATTGGTTGCCGCGAAATCGAGGCGGACCACGATGCGATAGCTGGTGCTGCGGTCGAGGTCCTTCTCCAGGGCAACCGCCGTGCCGGACCCAAAGGAGACGGCGAGTCGATACTTGCCGGCTTCGGCACCGGTGGTGCGGGCGAAGACGCGTCCGATGAAAGCGGTGTTGGGACCGTCATTGAACGTGTCCTTGAAATGGAAGAAGTAGCCGCCGGCGCTGTTGGGCAACCCGGTGAGCACGAGGTCAAAGGAAGCGAACGCCAAGCCGGTACTGATGCCGGTGCCCGTGAAGGAGCGGTTGACGTCTTCGGTCTCGCCTCCGGTGAGGAACGCCGAGCCGCCCTGGACGTCGAGTTGACCCGCGACGCCGCTATGTTGCTTCCAGAGGTCGGGGGCGACGTTGATGATCGACCCATCCGGATAACCAAACGGTTCGTTGAGGAGGAGTTCCGCCCGGGTAGCGAGGGGTGCCAGCAGGGCGAGCAGAAGAATGAGGAATCGAGGTTGGTGCATCATTGGCTTTGTTCTGTGATTACGCCGTCCGACGGCGAAGATTTCAGTTGGGGGTTTCAGCGGACGGATACCAGTACACCACCCGGTCGCGGGACCATTCGGCAGTGGCGTTGTTGGATTCATCCGAGGTGCGGAGAAATTCGTTGGTGCGATAAGACCGCGCGGACCCGTCCACCAGGGCGAAGTTGCCCCGGCCGGCATGGCGTCCGACGGCATACTGGCCGGTGACGTTGGACTGGGTGCGGTTGGCGTTGGCGGAGTTGCCGTCGACCTCGGCGAGGAAAATGGTATCGGATGGCCTCTGAACGCTGGGGAGCTTGGTATTGGGGCCGCCGTTGCGACCGGAGCGGTTGATGCACAGCCGTCCATTCATGCCAAACATGAAGAAGATGCGGCCATTCAGGTTGGGAGGGATGGTGGGCTTGGCGGCGGTCGGGCAGGAGAAGAGGGTGCGATTGCCGGGCAGGGGAATGTTCGTGCGGGAATAGAGGGCGAGGAGGGACTGGAGCCGGATGGAAGGAGGGACGACGTTATACCAGGACTCCTTGTTTTCATCTTCGTTGATCCGAAGCGTGACGTTGCCTTCTTCGGGGACGGTCTCCTGATAATCCTGGGCATACATGGTCATCGCCAGGGACCATTGCTTGAGATTGTTGATGCACGTGATGGATTGGGCCTTGGCTTTGGCACGCGAGAGCGCCGGCAGCAGCATGCCGGCGAGGATCGCAATGATGGCGATGACGACCAGCAATTCGATCAGTGTGAAAGCCCGAGGCGACGGGCTGAAACGGTTTCTCAGGACATCCATGAAGGCGAAGCGGCCGGGTTGGGTGGGGTTGACCCCGGAACAGGCGCGCAACGTATCCTGCCGCGGACGTGGCGCAAGCCCGGGTCTGGAGGCTCGAGGTGTCATTTGGGCAACTCGCGGTTGCGGTGGAAGCCGGATGAGGGCTTGATCGCCGCGGCATGAGACCGGTACGGCATTTTGCATCGGACAATTACGCGGGGATAACCCCGGAGGCATGGGCGGCTTTGGCGGAGGCGAACAGTGGCCATGAGCCTGCCTATGGCAATGATCGATGGACCCAGAAGGCGGCGGACCTGATCCGCGAAGTGTTCGAGACGCCTTGTGAAGTGTTCTTCGTATTCAACGGCACGGCGGCCAATTCCCTCGCCCTGGCGCACTCGACGCAGAGCTATCACTCCGTGCTGTGCCACGAGGTGGCCCACGTCGAAAAGGATGAGTGCGGCGCGCCCGAGTTTTTTGGCAACGGCTCCAAGCTGCTCCTGCTTCCGGGTGAGAACGGCAAGCTGAACCCGGCGGGCATTGAAGAGGCGGTCCTGCGGCGAAAGGACATCCATTATCCCAAGCCCCGGGCGGTGACGGTGACCCAGTCCACCGAGGTGGGAACGCTCTACACGCCGGGGGAACTGCGGGCGATCGGGGCGATGGCCAAGAAGCATCATCTCCGGATGCACATGGACGGCGCGCGATTCGCCAATGCCGTGGCGGCCCTGGGCTGTGCTCCGCGCGAGATCACCTGGCAGGCGGGCGTGGACGTGCTGTGTTTCGGTGGAACCAAGAACGGCATTCAGGTGGGTGAAGCCGTGGTGTTCTTCAATCGCGAGTTGGCCCGGGAGTTCGATTACCGCGCCAAACAGGGCGGGCAATTGTGCTCGAAGATGCGCTTCGTATCGGCTCCCTGGGTCGGGATGCTGGCCGACAACGTCTGGCTTCGCTACGCCAGTCAGGCCAACCGCATGGCCCGTCTGATGCACGAATTGGTCTCGGCAATCCCGGGGGTCAAGGTCCTGTTCCCAGTCGAGGCCAACGCCGTGTTCGTGGATCTTGCCAAGCCGGTCATCGAAGCCATGTGGGCGCGGGGTTGGTTGTTCTATAATTTCATCGGTGAAGGCGGATGCCGGCTCATGTGTTCGTGGGACACCACCGAGGACGACGTCCGCGCCTTCGCAGCCGACCTCGCCGAGGTCAGCGGGAAGTAAAGGCCTGTGAAGCGTCCGCGCCCGGGATCATTCAGCATGGATCAGTTCCGGGACCGCTTGGCTGCGTTGCTCGCCGGCGTTTGCTTCCTGATCGGCGGGGGCTTTCAAGGTGAGGCGGCAACCCCCAGGGCGGGATTCTCCAGCCTGCTTCCGGAGCGGACCGGAGTCGCCTTCACCAATCACCTGTCCGCCGATCGCGCACTCGCCAATCACATCCTCCTGAACGGCTCCGGCGTGGCGATCGGGGACGTCGATGGCGACGGGCTCAATGACGTCTTCCTGGCAGGACTCGAAGGCGGAAGTGCCCTGTACCGCAATCGGGGCGATTGGCGTTTCACCAATGTCACGGAGCAGGCCTTTGGCCCGAAGACGTTTGCCGGGATGGATGCCAACGGAGTCGTCCTGACGGACCTTGATGGCGACGGATTGCCCGACCTCCTGATCAATGGCGTCGGCACGGGGACCCGCATTTTCATGAACCGTGGATCCCTGCGGTTCGAGGAAACGACCGCTGGCTCGGGACTGGCCGGGCGGGGCGGGCCGAGTTCGTTCGCGTTGGCCGATGTCGATCAGGACGGAGACCTGGACCTATACATCGTTCGGTATCGCAGTTCGACCGTCCGGGATGAATTCCAGCAACGATTTGGGATCCGGGTGATCGAAGGGCGGCCGGTGCTCGAATCGGTCAATGGTCGCCCGGTCACCGACCCCGATCTGGTGGGACGTTTCTCTGTAGACCAGCAGGGCAGGGTGGTGGAGCACGGTGAGGCGGATGGCCTCTATCGCAATGATGGGAAGGGAAAGTTCACCTTGATCCCCTTCACCGGCGGTGCGTTCAGGGATGAGTCGGGCAAGGCGCTGACATCGCCTCCCTACGACTGGGGTTTGGCCGCCATGTTCCATGACCTGAACGGCGATCGGATTCCCGACCTTTACGTCTGCAACGACCTCTCCTCACCGGACCGCATCTGGATCGGCGACGGGAAGGGCGGATTCCAGGCGATCGCCCGCACCGCCGTCCGCAAGACGAGCTGGTTTTCCATGGGCATCGATTTTGGTGACCTTGATCGCGACGGTCAGGATGACTTCATGGTCACCGACATGCTCAGCCGCGATCCGGTGCGTCGGCAGGCTGATGCCCAGAACCTGAGCGCGGAATCGGAGCCATTTGTCGGGATCGAAGAACGTCCGCAGGTGCCGAGAAACACCCTGTATCGCGGCCGGGGCGACGGGACGTTTTCGGAGGTGGCCTGGTCGGCGGGGATCGCCGCCACCGATTGGTCTTGGTCCCCGGTGTTTCTGGATGTGGACCTGGATGGGTATGAAGACATCCTGATCACCACCGGATTCGAACGCGACGTGCAGGACTCGGATGTTGCCGAAGAGATCGAGCGGATCCGGCAGGCGAAGAAGCTCTCCGATGCGGAGGCCCTCCAACTGCGGCGGCGCTTTCCCTCGCATGCGCTCCCGAATCTGGCGTATCGCAATCTCGGCGGCATGCAGTTCGAAGAATGGGGTGCGAACTGGGGGTTCAATCACCACGGAATCTCCCAGGGCATCGCCTTGGGGGACCTCGACAATGACGGGGACCAGGACGTCGTCCTGAACCAGCAGAACGCGGCTGCGCTGTTTCTGCGAAACGATGCCGAAGCTCCCCGGATCCGGGTGCAGCTTCAGGGGCGCGCGCCCAACACGGCGGCCGTCGGTGCCCGCATCGAAGTCCAAGGCGGACCGGTGTCGCAGTCCCAGGGGGTGGTGGCCGGGGGACGATTTCTCTCGGGCGACGCCCCGGCCCGCACGTTTGCCGCCCGCTCCGCCAGTGAGCCGTTGTCGGTGACCGTCACCTGGCCCGACGGCCGGCAGAGTGTTCGCAGCGCAGTGAAGCCGGGGAGCCTGCTGCTGCTCCAAGAGTCCGGGGGAAAAGTTCCTGGCCCTGAACCGGGCGCTCCTGTGCCCGCGCTGTTCACCGATGTCAGCGAGCGACTCAGCCATCGGCATCGGGATGAACCGTTCGATGATTCGCAGCTTCAACCCCTGCTTCCGCGCGCCCTGTCGAATCTGGGGCCGGCCGTGGCCTGGGGGGATCTCGACCTGGACGGGGATGACGACCTGGTCGTCGGTGCGGGGCGCGGGGGTTCCCTTGGCGTCTTCTTCAACCAGGGTCAGGGCGGATTCAGCCCGGCGACGTCAGCGCCCTTCAGCGCCGTTTCTCCGGTGGACCAGGCCGGGATCCTCATCCGACCGGTGCCCGGACGTAAGCCCCGGATTCTGATCGCATTCAGTAACTATGAGTCGCCGGGCACTCCAGGGGCCGTTCGAACCCTGGACCTGGCCGAGGATGCTTTTCGTCGCGGAGGCATCCGCCTCCAGATGGTTGTTGGCCCCATGGCGCTCGCGGATATCGATGGGGACGGGCAGTTGGACCTTTTCCTGGGGGGGCGCGTTGCGGGAGGACGATACGGCGAGCCGGTCATGTCCGCATTGCTGCGGGGCAAGGAGGGGGGGTGGGTACCCGATCCGGAGAATACCCGCCTTTTCCAGCAGTTGGGCATGGTCACTTCGGCCGCCTTCACCGACCTCGATGACGACGGCGACCCCGAATTGGTGGTGGCGACCGAGTGGGGTGCGGTCCGGATCTTCGACAACGCCCGCGGTCGGTTCAGCGAACGGACCTCCGTGGAACTGCGCTGGACCGAGGGCGATGCCCGTCCGCGTCCGGTCCAGCTCGCCGCGCTGACCGGTTGGTGGAACAGCGTGACGCCAGTGGACTTCGACGACGACGGGCGGATGGATCTGATTCTCGGCAACTGGGGGCGGAATACCCGCTACCAGGTCGGGCCAGGTCGGACTGCGGACCTTTTTCGCGGGAACTTCGCCGGGGACGGCATTCCGTTGCTGCTGGAAAGCTACCCGTATGGAACCCCCGCCCGTGATTTGCCCTGGATCACCCGCGATGCGCTGGCCTCCGTCTGGCCGAGCCTTCTGGAACGCTTTCCAACCCGTGCCGCCTTCGGTGCGGCTTCAGTCCAGGAGTTGTTGGGTGACCGGTGGGGCGAAGCTCAACGAATGCGGGTCACGACCCTCGACTCGGTCGCACTCTGGAACCGTGGGGATCATTGGGTGGTGCAGTCGCTCCCGGCGCTGGCGCAGGCAGCGCCGGTGTTTGGCATCGCCACCGCGGATTTCAATGGCGACGGAGCCGAGGATCTCTTCCTGGCCCAGAACTTCTTCGGCACCGGCCCGGGTGCCGATCGACACGACGCCGGAGCCGGACTGGTACTTCTTGGAAACGGTCGGGGCGCGTGGGAACCCCTCTCGACCTCCCGCTCGGGAATCTCCCTTTCCGGCGAGCAACGCGGAGCCGCCGTGTCGGACTTTGATGGCGACGGTCGTCCCGACCTGGTGGTCACCCAGAATTCCGAATCGACCCGACTTTTCCGGAACACCGGCGGCAAACCGGGAATCCGGGTCCGCCTCCGAGGGGAGGCTGGAAACCCTACCGGGATCGGGGTGCGGGTCCGGGCGATTGCCAGCGATGGCAGGGCTGGGCCAGTTCGCGAAATCCGGGCGGGTGCGGGTTACTGGTCGCAGGACAGTTCGACCCTGGTGTTTGCCGGGCCAACACCGGTCGCGGCACTGGAAGTCCGCTGGCCGGGGCAGTTGCCCCGGCGGGTGCCTGTGCCCGCGGGCAGCAGTTCGATGGAGTTGAGTCCTATCCCCTGAATTAGGCAGGGGCGAAATGGACGGTTCCTGGGGTGAACCCGGGGGGACTCAGGCCACCGCCAGCTTGGCCATTCCCCTGTTCACGTGCTTTTTTGGGGGCTCTGGTTCCGACGCTCGAAGTCCGGGCAGTAGGATTGTTCCAAGCTTCCCGTCACAGCCTGGGTTTTGACGGTGGTTTTCGGCTTGAAAAGTCCGCCCGGGATCTCGGTTTTGCCCTCGACAGCCTTTGTCTCAATGCCTTGGATCTTGAGCTGAGACACCAAAGACATTTGCCAAAGGTTGTCCTTCCGATGGCAACGCAGGGTTGTTTTCGCGGATTCGTTCATGTGGGGACACCGGATGCAGTGGTTTTGGTGACAAGTAGTGGAATCGAAAAAGCATAGCTCATGACACAACAAACAAAGACTGCCCGTCAGTTGGCCTTCGCTTCGGCGTTGGCCCTCGGATTGGCTGGCCAGTCGGCGTTCGCCCAAGAGGTGACCGTCAAGTGGGTTCAGCATATCAACGGCACTTCCGGAGTGGCTGCGGGTGACCTGCTCCCCATCCTGAAAAAGGCCGGCGCGGCCAATATCACGTTGGTGGGCCGCGACGACATGGATGCCTACTCGCAGTTGATCCGGTACGATGCCAACCGGTTGCTGCTCGGCATTCGTGAAAACGGAATCAACGAAGACGACGCCGGCCTTTCGGCCGCCGACCGCGCTCTGTCGGAGGCCTACCCCGATCGTTCGCTCGTCTGGCTGGATGCCGCCACGGCCCGCCCCTTGGGCGTCGCCTGGAAGGAATCGCTCAACCCCGCCGCCGCGATCGGCATTGATGTGACAGCCGACGGCAGTGGCAGCCAGAGCGCCGCGGCCTACGTCTGGTGGCGGGTCGGCATCGACGATGGACCCGAAGGTCAACGCGCCCTTTACAGCGCCTTCCGTCATCTGATCCTCCGTTACGCTCCCAAGGCGGGCGGCGGTTGGGAAACCACCCCGACGGTGGCCTACGAGGAACAGGTCAACGCCGTCGGCGACGGCCTCTCCAACGGCGACGGCTACCGCAGTTGGCGCTTCCGCGACTTCCACGTCCAGGGTGCCGGTGTCAACACCACCCTCCTCGCTGGGGGTGGCACCTGGCGCGCTGGGCATCATCCGCAGGTCCTCAAGACGGCCAATGGGCTGACCTTCGCCCCCGTCGGCCGCGTGGACAACCGGGACAACGGTGCCCGCCGGAATGACTACGCCCTCGGCGGCCTGAGCTCGTTCCCGCTCGACCAGACCAGCACCTACGGAGACGGATCCAAGATCTCCGTCGTGTTTGCGAGTCACTTCCCCGGCACTGGATGGCAAGCCCGTCCGAACCGGTACACCCTCAATCCGAACAACCCGATCCCGACCGCCGCGTATAACGCGCAGCCGAATGTGGGCCTCTACCTCCGGAACGAGACCTCCTTCGGCGGTCTGCCTCCCTTCGCTTGGGAAGCGGCTGGTCAGGGAAATCGCCCCCTCAACCACGCGGTAGACGGCGTTGCGACCTACGACGGCAACTGGACCTTCGCCCTCAAGACCGACCCTGCCCTCGACTACATCGTCGCCTACTCCGGCCCGAGCTGGAACAACCAGTTCGGTGACATCAAGAAGCCCGCGTGGCTCGCGGTGCATCGTCTGGACGGCTCGATCGCCAGCGGCAGCAGCAGCGTCAAGCTGCCGTTCACCGAGTTGGATGAAGCCATCGAGTCCTACGGTGCCGCGGGTCACGATTACCTGTATGACCCGTGGATCGAAGTGACCCCGGATCCTGTCGTCCCCGGCAAGGCCGAAGTGCTGGTGTCGTTTGGTTCCACCGGATTCGGTGCCTTCACGATCCAGAACGTGGCCGCACAGCTGGTTTCCAGCCCGGCTTCCCAGACGGTCACCGCTGGCGCTGCCACGGAGGTCTCCTTGGCCGCCGGCGTCACCGGAAGCCCGAACAGCTTCCAGTGGTACCGTGACGGTGTCGCCCTGCCGAACCTGCCGAAGTATCTCGGCAGCACCCGGCACGCGACCCTCAAGATCATGGGCGTCGACCAGAAGGACGGCGGTTCCTATCAGCTCCGCTGGACCAACCCGCTCAGCGGCGCAGGCCAGACGCTTCCCGCGAACCTGCTCGTCAATGGCAGTGCCACCCTGCTGAGCGCGTCGGTCGTCATGCCGCTGGTGGATGAAGATTCAGATCCCAGCACCCCTCCCACCACCGGCCTGCTCGACGCCGGTGGCGTCCCGATCGATATCGCCGCGGGTTCGGTGGTCTCCACCGGTCCGGATTCGTTCAACATCATCGCCGGCGGCCTCTTCGGGTTCGCCAACCGCGATCGCGTTGGCCAGCCGGGCGACCTGCAGCAGTTCAGCTACGAGGCGATCTCCGGCGACTTCGACAAGTCGATCAAGGTCACTGCCTTCGCCAGCTCGGTTGCGGGTGACACGGCCAACAACTCCGGCGGTCTGGCCGCGCGCGTCAGCCTGGACGCCCTTAGCCCCTCGTTCTTCGTGGACGTCAGCAACCCGCTGGGTGCCAACACGGCCTCGGCTCGTGGTCGCGTGATCGCCACCCAGAACCTCACCGGTTTCAGCCGGGATTATCCCGGCGTCGCGGATGCCCTCCCCAACCAGTGGCTCCGTCTGCGTCGTGTCGGCAATTACTTGGCCGCCTACGTCGGAACGAATGGCACGGCCTGGACCCTGATTGCCGAGCGCTACAATGAGTGGCCCGGCACGCTGCTGGTCGGCGCCTACGCCCAGGCCGCCGGTTACACGGTCACCGAGGGTGTCGGTGCTGGAAACCTCAACACCGCCACGGTCTCGTTCGCCAACTACGGCAACACGGTCGTGAATGACACCACCCGTCCGACGATTCTGTCCGCGGGCACCACCGACAAGAAGACCATCGGCGTCAAGTTCTCCGAGACGTTGAACTCCGCCTCCGTCTGGCCCGGCACTGGCCCGGTCAATTACAAGCTCAGCCAAGGCCGCGTGACCAACGCCCGCCTCGGCGTCGGCGGCGACTCCGTCTACCTCACGGTCGAAGGCCTCGTGAACAACACCTTCACCCTCACCATCCTCGGTGGGCTCACCGACAGTTCCGGCAACGTCATCGCCGCGAATTCCACCATCACCGGCAAGGCGTCCGACTGGAACTCGACCGACATCGGTCTGATCCAGAGCGGCGACCCCGACGTCCGCACGCCGGGGGATGATCCCTACCGCAAGGGCCAGATCGTCGCCGTCTCCTCGGGCGACACCGAAACCGAACTCGAAATCGTCGGTGGCGGTTCGAACGCGTGGAATCCCGGTGACTTCGTCCACTACGCCCATCAGGCCCAGACCCTCAACGGCAACTTCGAGGTCACTGTCGAAGTCAGCCGCAATGATCGTCCTGCCAACACCGCCGGCTGGGCGAACTCCGGTCTGATGCTGCGTGAGTCGGCCTACGTCGTGGGCGGAGACTTCACCGTCGACGGCACCAAGGCCGCCATGGTTGCTGTCACCACCTACATCGAGAATGACGCCCCGGGTCGCTCGGCGATCCCCCTGTGGCGTCAAGAGCCCGGTGCCGGTTACGGCAACGGCAATCCCGTTGGCCGGAACACCGTCATCGGTGGCGTGAAGGGTTACAACACGGGCTTGAATGGTGTCAGCGCCAACGGTGCGACCGATCCCGAATCGTCCGCCCTCTCGGGCCGCTGGCTCCGCATCAAGCGTGATGGATCCATCTTCACGTTCTCCAACTCGCATGATGGCAAGACCTGGAACGAGATCGGTAACGCCGATCTGCCGCTGTCCAACAGCCTCCTGTTCGGGTTCTCCAGCATGAACGACACCGGTGGCAACCCGCCTCCGGGCAATGGCTACGGCGGCAACGGCCATTTCACGGCTGACGGCTCTGATCCGCTGGAAGGCCAGCAGAACGAGTCGAACTACGCCGTTCAACGCATCCGGATCGGCACCAGCGTCGCTCCCCGTGAAATCGCGGTGACGCCGACCGTCAGCGCCAGTCGCAACGCCGCCGGTGCCCTCGTCCTCGAGTACATCGGTGTCCTCCAGGGTGCCGACAGCTTCACCGGTCCGTTCGTGGACGTCGTCGGTGCCACCAGCCCCACCACCGTCCCTGCGGATGGTGCGGCCAAGTTCTATCGCACGCGCCGTTAATTCAGATCCGTGCTGACACCGAGGCCGGGGCTTTGCCCCGGCCTCTTTTTTTGTGCCCGGAGCGCCGCATTGGCGCGGTGCCCCCCTGGGAGCACGGGCGAGGACGTTCGCTTCTTCTCACCCCACGCCCAAGCGGTCCAGCCATGCGGGACCGCGCCCCCAGGCTTCGACCTCAACGGTAGCTGCCGACGTAAGGAGGCGGACACAGCCCCCATGCGCGGAGTGGATTCTCGGGCCTTGCCGGGAAAATTCCAGGACCGCGGCCCCGCGTGGCGGGCCGCTCGGGCTCGTGGTGCAAGGCAGCGGGCGAGGACGCCCGCGTTCCCACGAGGGCATCGTCAGAATCCGCCCTGACTGGAGGCGGACGTTCCTGCCTCCTTCCCATTTCTGCATCGCCCCGTAAGCTCGCCGGACTTTCGCTGGCCGCCGTGCAACAGACTCTTTCATGAAGTTCGATTCGGCAGTTTTCGGATGCCTGCTCTGGGCTGTGTCGCTCGGTGCCGCGACCGGGTTTCGCACCCTGGATCCGCGCCTGCCCGGCACCAACGGCTTCTCTTCCGTCCCGGCGACCCTCAGCGGCGTCGCGTTCACCAACGTCCTCCTTCCGTCCCGGATCGCCGCCAACCGTCTGCTCGAGGACGGGGCGGGCGTCGCCCTCGGCGACGTGGACGGCGACGGCCTTTGCGACCTCTACTTCGCCAGTCTTTCAGGGGACAACCGGCTCTATCGCAATCGCGGTAACTGGTCCTTTGAAGACATTACCGCCCAGGCGGGGGTCGGGTGTCCCGGGATCGCCTCCACCGGGGTGGTTCTCGTCGACGTCGATGGCGACGGCGATCTCGATCTGCTGGTCAACGCGTTGGGAGGCGGGACCCGAGTTTATCGGAACTCCGGGGCCGCCGTGTTTTCGGCCGTCCCCGATTCCGGCCTGATTCCAGAGGGTGGGGCCCGCTCCTTTGCCGTGACCGATGTCGATGGCGACGGAGATCTGGATTTGTACGTCACCCACTATCGGGCCCGGACCGCCAAGGATTCCCCGGTCAAGGTCCGCGTCAGGCAGGTGGCCGGTCATTGGGTCGTGCCCGCGGAGCATCAATCGCAGTTCCGGGTGGACACCAACGGCCTTGGTGCGGTGGCCCTGTTGGAGTTGGGAGAACCGGATGTGCTGTACCTCAACGACGGTACAGGCCGCTACACGGCGCAGTCCTGGACCCGGGGCGCCTTTCTGGATGAGACCGGGCGTCCCCTTGCCGAGGCCCCCAAAGACTGGGGCGTGTCCGCCCTCTTCCGGGACCTGAACGGCGATGGCCTCCCCGACCTGTATGTCTGCAATGACTACTACTCACCCGATCGCCTCTGGTTCAATCAGGGTCGGGGCGTCTTCCGACTCGCGCCCGCGCTCGCCCTTCGCAAGACCGGGTGGGCTTCGATGGGGGTCGATGCGGCCGACATCAATCGCGATGGATTCGATGACCTCTTCATTTCAGAGATGCTGGGGCATACGCACACCCGGCGTCAGATCCAGCACAGCCTTCAGGAACTCGATCCGCTTCCTGTCTGGGGATGGGGTTGGTTGCCCGGAAATCCCGAGGCTCGGATCCAGGTCATGCGCAATACGCTTCAGCTCAATCGCGGGGATGGGACCTTCGCCGAGATTGGCTTCATGGCGGGCGTCCATGCCACCGACTGGAGTTGGGCCTGTCTGTTCCTCGATTTGGATCTCGACGGCTACGAGGATCTCCTGGTCGCCAACGGGCATTCCCGTGACCTTGCCAATTCGGATTCGCTCGCGGCCATGGACCGACGGCCCGCACCCCGCAGTGCCGCCGAACGGGAGGCGCTCCTGACCCTGTTCGCACCGCTCCCGCTCCCAAACGTCGCCTACCGAAATGTGAAGGGGGAGCGCTTCGAGGAGGTAGGGAAGGAATGGGGATTCGACGTGGTGGGGGTGTCGCAGGGGATGGCGATGGGAGACCTGGACAACGACGGGGACCTGGACGTGGTGATCAACAATCTGAACGGGCCAGCGAGTGTGTTGCGCAACGAAGGAGTGGGAGCGCGGGTGGGAGTGAGATTGAAGGGGCTGGGAGGAAACCGTCAGGGGATCGGGGCACGGCTGAAGCTGAGCGGTGGGCCGGTG
>JBDNHZ010000076.1:0-2772 GCA_041688515.1 Verrucomicrobiota bacterium | reverse complement strand
GGAATTATCCATCGCGGGCGTTTGGTCGCTGTGGGAACCCCGGCCGACCTCCACCGGAGCGCAGGAACGGACGGAGCTTTGGAGCGTGCCTTTCTTGCCATTACCGAGGACGCCTTCTCGGAAGGCTCGCGATCGGCCCAATGAAGCCGTCGAGGACACCATTGAGCCTGCTGCTCTGGGTAAACTCACTCTCTACCTGGCGTCGATTTCTGGCATTAAGACACCAGTCGCGGCTTTTGGTCGGGGTCATTGGCATCTTCCTGACCGGCTATCTCCTGCTTTCCTACTTCATGTTTCACCTGGGGCTGCGATTCATCGGCCGATTTCCTGGGCTGGGATCCCTTCTCGTCGAACGTCTGATCTACTTGCTGTTCGCGTTCCTTTTCCTGCTGCTCCTGTTGTCCAACCTCGTCATTGCCTACACCAACCTATTCCGAAACCGAGAAACGGCATTTCTCCTGACGCTCCCGGTGCCGATCGAAACGGTGTTCATTTGGAAATTGATCGAGAGCACCCTGCTGGCGTCCTGGGCATTCCTGTTCCTGATCGCGCCACTTCTGGCCGCGTACGGCTACGTGAACCACGTCGAATGGCATTTCTACCCGGCCACCCTGGCTTTGGTGGGCGTTTTTTTGGTAATTCCCGGGGTTGTCGGAGCCGCTGCGGCGATCGTCCTTGCCCGACACCTGGACCGAAAGGCATTCCAGATCGCAGTCGTGACCGTGCTCCTCAGCTTCATTGCCCTCATTGCCTGGCGCTTCCAACCGGAGCCCATCGCCAATGAACAACTGGAGGCCCGCGTTCAGGCCGTCATTGACCGTCTTCTTGTCAATACCAGCTTCGCCCAATCTCCCGCTCTGCCGAGCTACTGGCTCAGTGCCGGCGTCCAGAATTGGGCCGAGGGCGCGCTGCATGCGGCCGGCTTCTTCGCTTTGGTGCTCGCCAGCTACAGCCTTTTTCTCACGCGCATGGCGACCCTCTTCCTGGGCAACCCCTTCGGTGAGGCCGCCTCGAACGTTCAGAGCCGAAACAGTCTCTTCGCCGAGTGGGCTTGGTTTCGCAGGCTCGAATCGCGTCGCTCGGCATTGGCAGCAGAACTTCGCTCCACATTTCGCGCCGACGGACGCCCTCAACCGGTGGACCGCGGCAAATATCACCCTGCGTGGCATCCAAGCGATCCGCTCGACCGCCTCCTCCGCAGACTGCGTTTGGCACCGGATGCACGGGCAGTCGTGGCCAAGGATATCCGCCTGTTCTGGCGCGATACGACCCAATGGGGACAGACAGTCCTGCTGTTCGGCTTGCTGACCGTCTACGTCATCAACCTGCGTCACTTCACCCGGCAGCTCGACTCGCAATTCTGGGTCAGCCTTGTTTCATTTCTCAATCTGGGCGCCTGCGCGCTGAACGTCGCCACCATCACCACCCGATTTGTGTTTCCGCAGTTCTCCTTGGAGGGCCGCCGGGTCTGGGTGGTCGGGTTGGCCCCGCTTGGTCTCGCGCGAACCGTTTGGATTAAGTTCTGGCTCGCCAGTATTGCGGCGCTCCTGCTGACGCTTTCCCTCACTGCCCTCTCCGGCCACCTGCTCCACCTCGAATGGCCTCGAATCCTCTTTTTCGCGGCCGCCACTACCATCATGACTTTCACGCTGAACGCCATCGCTGTGGGTCTCGGCGTCCTCTACCCAAACTTCCGTGAGACCAATCCGTCGAAGATTGTCTCGGGATTCGGCGGAACGTTCTGCCTGGTGCTCAGCCTGCTCTACATTCTGGCTTCGGTTGTGACGCTCGCTCTGGGCTCGCCCTGGGGATGGCGCGAAGTGGATCCACAACCCGGTCGAGCCGCCTTTGCCTGGACCGTTTTCATCCTCTTCAGCGTCCTCGCTGGGGCGATTCCTTTCCGACTGGGGCTTCGAAGGGCTGCAGAGACCGAGCTTTGACCCGGAGACGGACGCATCTGTGAACAACTGCCCTCTCGCCAAGCGCCCGCCCGCACCCTAACCTTTTGAACCTCCCGAGGGGCGCATCTATGCCGTACGACGACACCGAGTTTGTTGACCGCGACTTTCCGTCGCCCTACCCCACGTCGGCGTCCATGGCCAATCGACCATCCGGGACGGGCACAGGACGCGCTCCCACCCGCGAGGATCTCGACGCGGAGGTTACCGCCACCCAACACCAACTGGCGAAACTGCGCGAGGCACAGGAACAGTTGGAGCGGGCACGCTCCCAACTTGAGGAGATGCGCCGTCGCCGCGCAGATTTCCAGAACGGCCGCACCGATCTTCGCGACCAACTGACCCGGGGCATCGGATTCCTCGAGAAGGCCGAGTTTGAGGCCCGTCGGGACGCCGAGCAGATGACTCGATCCCTGGATGGACTCCGGACCGCCTTCGGACAAATTGAATCTCTCCAGGAGGAAAAATGGACCGACAACTCTTGGGGGCAGGAACTCACTCGGGGCCTAGCCGTAATCGACAATGCCCGCATGGAACTCAATTCGGCACGGCTCAAATGGCCGGTCGTGGACGGCGCCCATCCGGGTCATCAAGACCCGACCAGCGGATCCTCCACCCAACCTCTCGCCGATCTCCCCTTGAAGGTGCTGCTTCGCCTTGGGTTGGCGCTCACGTGGCCGCTGCTGGTCCTCGGCGGCACGGCGGTCATCGTGCTCGCCTTTGCCCTCCTTCGACGCTGAGTACGTCTCTCACATGGGATGGCCAAACAAAAAAGTTGCCGGCGACCCACTTGAAGCCCGTTCCCGCGCACTTG